>NZ_ANNI01000008.1 GCF_000466745.1 Campylobacter concisus ATCC 51562
TGCGTTGGATTCGAACCAACGGCCCCCTCATTAAAAGTGAGATGCTCTACCGACTGAGCTAGCAAGACATATGCTTAAAAAAGAATTGAGATTATACAAAAAACATTATTACATGTCAAGAAAAGGATGTTTAAAATTTGTTTTTAGCTAACATGGTTACATGGTTAGGTTGGTTTGGCATCAATAAGTTTTCAAAATAAAATATATTATAAAGCCCACTTGCAAGATATGCAGACACCAAATGGATGAATATTGGATTTATTTAATAAAATTTATTTAAATTTAAGTATCTTGTCTTTTAGCCTCATGTGAGCAGCTATTGCTATACGATAGATGATGCGTGATTCGTGGTAAAAATTGTGAATAATATGGATCAACGATATTGATTGTATATATATGGCTAAATAAATTATTTTGAACTGATAAATTGATGCTATAGAGTTATTTAAAGACAGCATATATTTGAGATATCCACCTGAATAAATTCTAATTGTCTCGTGTAAGTTAAACCAAAATTATAGATAGTACTTGAAAAATATTTTAAACTACAGTCAATAAATAAAAATCTATAAGAACATGAATCTAAGATATTTAAGATTAGGATTAAACCCCGTTAATAGGGGCTTAATAGTTTAATAATTATAGTCCATCAAAAGGATTTGAAACTACATCTTTGCGATCTACTATGTAAGGTATAATAGCTGCATGACGAGCTCTTTTGATCGCTTTTTCTACCATCTCTTGGTGTCTTTTTGATGTGCCAGTTAAACGTCTTGGCATTATTTTAAATCTCTCTGATAAACAATACTTTAAAAGAGAAGTATCTTTATAATCTATAAAATCAATTTTTGCTTCTGTAAATTTGCAATATTTACGTGAATATTTTCTTTTTTCTGCCATTTTCTATCCTTTAAATTAAAACGGTATTTCGTTGTCGCCATCAAAATTATCGGCGTCAATGTTTATATCAGGGATTTTTTCCTCATAGTACTCTTCTTGTACTTTTTTATTTTGTGGTTGCATTTGCTGTCTTTGTGGTGCTGAATTTTGATATCCACCATTGCCATAGCTATTAGTTGAACCATTATTTCGTTGTTGCGAGTATGAACTATTTTGATTAAATCCACCTTGACTTTGTCCATTAGCTCCGCTATTTCCGCCAAGCATCTCCATATTTTCAACTACGATTGAATGCTTTGAACGGTTTTGTCCGTTATTGTCGGTCCATTGATCAAATTTTAATCTTCCTTCAACCAGAAGCTTGGAGCCTTTGCTTAAATATTGATTTGCTATCTCAGCTGATTTGCCAAAGAACGATATGTCAATAAAGCATGTCTCTTCACGTTTTTCGCCGTTAGTATTAAATTTTCTAGTAACAGCAATACCGGAATTTCCTATAGCAGATCCACTAGTAGTGTATCTTAGCTCGATATCTCTTGTTAAATTCCCAACCAGTACTACTTTATTGAACATTTTTTATCCTTGATTATTCTTCTGTAAAAGTTTGCTCGTCTACTTTTTCAACTCTTGGCTCACGCGGTGCTCTTGGCTCACGAGGCTCTTTTTTTATGGTTTGTTTGATACCTTTGCAAAGTCTTTCCCAGGCTGCGATTTCGCGTTTGTTTTCATATTTAACGCTTAAAAATCTTATGATATCTTCAGTGATCCTTACATTTCTCGTAAGCTCTGCAAGAAGTGCTGGTGGGGCTTTGTAATAGATAACAAAGTATGTTCCACGCTCGTATTTTTTGATGGTATAAGCTAGTTTTCTAGTACCCATCTCAACGACAGTAGCGATCTCGCCACCATTTTTTGTTATAACTTCTTTTACGAAGTCAACCTTAGCTTTAACTTCCTCTTCCGTTAATGTCGGCTTAAGAATAAATAAAAGCTCGTAATGTTTCATTTCTTCTCCTTATGGATATTTAGCTCACTTTGTGAGCAAGGATTTTGCTTTAAGCAAGGGTGGATTTTAGCTTAAAGTTACTTAATATTTGCTGTTGATATGAGATGTTGTAAATTTAAAATAGTTGATAATACAAAAATTTCTTTATCCATTTTTGTATTTGTTTTTAGCTCCAACTCGGCTAAATTTAGCGTTTTAAATATCTCTAAATAGGCGTTTAAATTTAGTTTTAAACTATTTGCTTTTAATAAATTTGCGACATTTACAGGCGGTTGATAACCAATTGCTTCATCTAAATTTAATCGGCCATTTATCTTTATATAAGAGTAAATTTTAAATAGTCTAAAAAATGCTTTGTAAAGCGAATTTAGAAGTAAAATTTCATTAAAATTTGGATCTTCTAGGTAGGTAAAAAAGTCGTTTTTTATATCTTTTAGAGCCATAAATTTGTTAAAAAAATCATCAAAATTTATCCCGCCAAGTCCAAAAACCAGCCTTTTTACATCATCTTGTTCGATGTGTGTGTTTAGGCTCTTTAGCTTTGTTAGCTCGCTTGCTGCAAGGTATAAATTTTCATTATGCGTAAAGTAAAGCTCATAAAGTGCGTTTTTGGTTATGTTTAGTCCTATTTTGGCTGAGTTTTTGGCTAGTAAATTTATCGCTTCATCTGGAGTTGATGGCTTAAAAAATCTCGCAAAATTTGTCCCAAAAGTCTTTTGTGTATCAAAAACTAGTTTCATATCGGATTCATAAAGTTCAAATAAAAAGTAATTATCTTGGCTTTTTGAGCAAAGTGAGATGAGCTCTTTTAGCTCTTTTGCTGGGATCTTTTTGTCGCTTTTTATATAAAGGATATTTTTGCCGCCAAAAAGCGACTGCTCGCTTAGGTGAGAGCTTGCTTGCGCGTAGTTGTACTCGTCAAAATAAAGGCTTAATAAATTTGCGTCTTCACTTGAATAAAAGCTTAAAATTTCCTTGCCAAAAAGCTCGATCTGAAACTCGTCCGCTCCAAAAAGCAAGAAGTAGTTGCTTAAATTTGCATTTGCTAAATTTAGCTCCAAATCTTTTCTATACATCGATCTTTCTTACCACTTTTGCAAAAATTTTAGCACTCGCGATGTCGGCCTCTGTGATCTTTACGACAAGCTTTTGAAGTAAATTTGCGCTGTATCCAGTTATAAAAATTCTAGCTCCAACAAAATGATCATCAAGCTTAGCGACCAAGACATTTTGGTTTTCGCTCACGTAGCAGCGCACCTCTTTGCCGATGTTTGCTGCTGCCCAGCGTGCAAATTTCCTATCCATAAAATCGTAGGCTACCTTGTCGGCTTCTCTTTCAAGTTCGCTTAAATTTGCGCAGGTACTTTGGATGTTTAAAAGCAAGAAGTTGTAAAGCTTTTCATCTTTTGAAATTTTAGCCTTTAAAAGCCTATGTAAAATAAGGTCAGAGTAGCGTCTAATAGGGCTTGTAAAGTGCGTGTATCTATCAAATCCAAGCCCAAAGTGGCCTAAATTTTCACTTGAGTACTCAGCTTTTTTTTGAGACTTGATGATGAGTTTATCTATTTCCTCGCGGTTGCCCAGTTCATCGGCTTTTATTTGGATCTTTCTTATCAAATTTGCAAGGTCACTCTCGTAGGTAAAGTCAAGCCCCAAAAGTTGCAAATCTTCAAGTAATGTATCTATCTTTTTAAAATCAGGCGAAGCGTGGTTTCTAAAAACGCCCTTTGAGATGAGCTTTGCGGCAGCTTTATTTGCTAAAAGCATGCAGTCCTCGACTAGTCTATGTGAGTCGGAGTCGCTTTCAAACCTAGTTTGTAAAATTTGACCCTCTTCATCAAGGCTCATTCTAAGCTCTTTTGTCCTAAAGTCAAATGCGTGCAAAAGCCTTTTTTTGCGAAGCTTTGTGGTGAGTTTAAAAAGTGGCTTGATCCATGAAATTTCACACTCTCTTTTGCCTTCTAAAATTTCATCGATCTCGTCGTAGTTAAAGCGCCTTTTTGAAAGGATGATCGCTTCAAAAAGCTCCTCTTTTTTTACCTCATTATTCGCATCAAGTGAAATTTTAAAACAAAATGCAAGGCGAGGCACGTTTGGTTTTAGCGAGCAGATATTTTCACTAAGCGCGCGTGGCAACATCGGTACTGAGATATGCGGAAAGTAGATAGAAAAGCCTCTTTTTTTGGCCTCGCTGTCAATAGCGCTATATGCGGTCACATACTCGCTTACATCAGCGATTGCAACGTAAATTTCGCGCTTTTTTTCATCAAAATATATGGCATCGTCAAAGTCTTTGGCGTCGACTGGATCGATCGTACAAAACTCTAAATTTCTTAGATCAACTCTGTTTGGATACATACTAGCATCGACTTCATCGCCAAAAGCCTTTGCCTCAAGCTCGCAAGCCTCGCTAAATTTATCGTTTTTATTATAAATAGCAAGCGAAATTTTCTCATCACTTAGCGGATCGTCTAAATTTCCTAAAACCTCAACTATCTCGTTGTTTAGGTTGTTTATCTTTAGTAGCGTCCCAAGAGGAAGCATCTTTAGGCTTTTTTGCGTCGCTTTTAAGGTAGTGCTTAGTCCAGTTTTTAAATTTACACCTAAAATAGCTGCCCCAAAGCGTTTTGTGTAGACCACGCTTGTCTCATTTGCAAGCTTTAGACTCATCACTATTTTAGCACTCTGGCGTTTTTTCTTAAGTGGCAAAAGCTTTGCTAACACGATGTCGCCAAGGTGTGAGTTGTTTAAATTTTTATTTTCAACGATGATGTCTTGCTTGAAGCGTTTATCAAATGGCATGATAAAGCCAGTTGCGTTTTGGCTGATGTCTAGCTTGCCGCAGACGTAGCCATTGTTTAGGTAAAATTTATCTTTATGGGAGCTTACGGCACCAAGATTTAAGAGATTTCGTAAAATCTCTTTATCTTCGTTTGAAACTTCTTTTTCCTTGATGCCAACTAGTAGTGATGTTAGAAATTCTTTCACAAATTATCTTTGACTTTAGCGACAGCCATTAAAAACGTATCATGTCCAAAGCCGTATTCGTCAAGAAGGGGTAGAGTATTTTGTATGCTTATATCATCAAGTTGATTAAAGATATTTACAGCCGTTTTTATCACTTTTAGGGCTTTTGCGTAATCTTTTATATGATCTGGTGCCTCTTCTGGATTATTTGAATAGAGTATTGAGCTACTAAGCTCTGTCTCAAGGTTCCATTGTTCAAAGATTTTAGCTGTAACTTCTTCATTTGACATATCTAAAATTTCTGTTTCAAATAGGGCAAGATCGATTGGACTAGATATATTTTTAAGTTTTTCTCTAAATTCGACGTCTTGCTTATTTTCGGCTAATTCGTGAGCAAGAACTATCTTGCCAATCTCAAGCATAAATGAAGCTGGAGATAGAATTTCTAGACTTTTAGGATTAACTTTAGAATGCCAATTGTACATCAGTGCATTTTGTATTATCGAGATATTTAAAAAATCTTGTGTAGTAATGCCATAAGGCTCTAAATTTATAGAAAAGCTCTTTTTAATCGTACTTGAAAGCGCAAAACCACGAATAGTAGCCATACCAAAAAGAGAAATAGCTCTTGCTATGGTTGTGATCTCTTGGGAAAACCCATAAAGTGGAGAGTTTGCTGAACGCAAGATATTTGCCGTTAGCATCGGATCCTTTTCGACCACTTTTGTAAGATCACTTATTGAGCTGTTTTCGTCCGCATGTAAGCGTTGAATTTGTATAACTGTGTCATCTAATGGTGGAAGTGCTTTGATTTTTTTAAAAACTGATTCATTCATTGAGTTATCTCTTTTTTTGAAATTTCAGCGTATTTTATCAAAATAAATTATCATAAAACTTAAAAAGAGTTTCTATATATTTCAGCCGAATTTTTGCTGGCTAAAGTTATAATTTTGCCAAATTTTAATAATAGGAGTAACAATGGCTATAAATGTTTATTATGATAAAGACTGCGATTTAAGCCTTATTCAAAGTAAAAAAGTAGCAATCATCGGCTTTGGCTCACAAGGTCATGCACATGCTGAAAATTTAAGAGATAACGGTGTAAGCGTTGTAATTGGCCTTTCAAAAGGTGGCAAAAGCTGGGCAAAAGCTGAAGCAAAAGGCTTTGAGGTAAAAACCGTAAGCGAAGCTACAAAGGGTGCTGATGTGATTATGATTTTAACTCCAGATGAGCTTCAAGCTGAAATTTATAAAAATGAGATCGAGCCAAATTTAAAAGATCACGCTGCTATCGCGTTTGGGCATGGATTTAATGTTCATTTTGGCCAGATAAAAGCTCCAGCAAATATAGATGTCATCATGATCGCTCCAAAAGCCCCAGGTCACACAGTTAGAAGCGAATTTTTAAGAGGTGGCGGCATACCTGATCTTATCGCTGTTGAGCAAAATGCAAGTGGAAAGGCTAAAGAGATCGCTCTAAGCTATGCTTGCGGTATAGGCGGCGGTAGAACTGGCATCATCGAGACAACATTTAAAGATGAAACTGAAACAGATTTATTTGGCGAGCAAGCTGTGCTTTGCGGTGGTCTTTGCGCACTTGTAAATGCTGGATTTGATACGCTTGTAGAGGCTGGATATGAGCCTGAGATGGCGTATTTTGAGTGCTTACACGAACTAAAACTAATCGTTGATCTAATGTATCAAGGCGGCATGGCTGATATGCGCTACTCTATCTCAAACACAGCTGAATATGGCGACTACGTAAGTGGGGTAAGAGTAGTTGGCGAAGAGAGCAGAAAAGCTATGAAAGAAGTTTTAAGAGAAATTCAAAATGGTAAATTTGCAAAAGACTTCATCCTAGAGAGAAAAGCAGGATATGTTAGAATGAACGCTGAGCGCGGTATAGCTGAGAGAAGCTTGCTAAATAAAACTGGCAAAAAACTTCGCGCAATGATGCCTTGGATAACTAACGGCAAACTTATAGATCAAAGCAAAAACTAAGCCTTGAGCGAAAAAAAGACCACAAAGAAGCGTCCTGCAAAAAAGAGTGCGGGTCGCTCTCATAATAAAATTTTCCTTGGTATCGGCATCATTGCTGCTATTTTGATAGTGGCACTTATCGCAGCTTTAAGTATCAAAAATAAAGACGTGGAGCAGATAAGCAAAGCAGATGAGACAAAAACCGAGAAGCAAATTTCAAAAAAGGCTGAGACAAAGGTCGCCAGCAAAGATAAAAAACAAGAGTATGAGAAGAGAAAATACCCTCTAAAATTTGATGAAGATGAAAATTTAAGTAAAATTTTTACCGATCCTAAACATAAAAGCGAGCTTGCTCTAAAGCCAAAAACTGAGCCAAAAGAGCAAAAAAAGATAGCTGAAGTAAAGAGTGAAGCCAAAAAAGAAGAGATAAAAAAAGAGCAAAACGATACTAAAAATTTACTCGCAAGTTATAAAAATACAGAACCTAGCGTAATAGAAAATGAACAAAAGATAGAGCCATTTTATAACTCAAAAATAGAACAAAAAACCGAGCTAAAATCTCAAAATTTTGAAGTAAAAGTCGATCAAAATAAAAGTACTGAAATAGAAAAAAAAGAGAAAATTAAAAGCGAGGATACAAAAGTCGAGCCAGCTAAAAAAGCTGAAAATTTAACTACCAAAAAGATAGAAAAAACAAAATACGAAGAAAAAAATATAAAAAAAGATAGCTTTGAAGCGGTACCTTTTACGCTAAACGCCAGTATAAAAGGGCGCGCAAAGCTCGTTATCATAATAGACGATGTGGCGACATTTGAACATGCAAGCATGATAAAATCGCTTGGCTTAAAAATTACGCCGTCTATTTTTCCAGCGACAAAGACTCATCCAGATACGCCAAATATCGCAAGAACATTTGAGTTTTATATGATACATCTTCCGATGCAAGCAAAACACTTTGATAGCCCAGAGATAGGAACTCTCACGATCAACGAGAGTTTTGAGAGCATGCATGAAAAGATAAAAAAGATACGCAAAGATTTCCCACGTGCAAAATACACAAACAACCACACAGGATCGCGCTTTACAAGCGATTTTAATGCTATGGATAAGGCTTATAGGGCGCTGATAGAGCAGGGCTTTGTCTTTGTTGATAGCAAAACTATCGCCCAAACCGCAGTAGCAAGAGCTGCAAAAAAACATAATCAGCCATACATTTCAAGAGATATATTTTTAGACGACGATCCATCGGCTAGTGCTGTTAGACGTGAGCTTGTGGCTGCTGTAAATTTGGCTAAAAAAAGAGGCTATGCGATCGCCATCGGGCATCCAAAGAAAAATACGATCACAGTGATAAAAGAGAGCAAAAATAATCTTTTAAAAGATGTTGATGTGGTTTATCTAAAAGATATTTTATGAGACTCGACTTTATCCCAGAGCCGTTAAAAAGACTAAAAAATCCACCAAAACAGCTAAATTTTATCGGAGATACTTCACTTTTATCCTTACCAAAGATCGCAGTTGTTGGCTCAAGAAAGGCAAGTGTTTATACAAAAGAGTGCGTCATAGCACTTTGCGCAGCGCTAAAAAGTGCAAACATATGCGTGGTAAGTGGTGGAGCTATCGGCGTTGATATCGCAGCTCATAAAGCTGCTATGCCACGAACGATTGGCATTTTTGCGAGCGGACTTGACACCATCTATCCAAGCCAAAATAAAGTGGCGATAAATGAAATTTACACCAAAGCCTTGGCACTTAGTGAGTATGATGAAGGTGAGCCGCCACTTGCTTATAGATTTTTGGAGCGAAACCGCATAGTTGTGGGGCTTTGTGAAGCTCTAGTCGTCGCGCAAGCTGATCTTAAAAGTGGCTCTATGCAAAGTGCGAGGCTTGCAAATGAGCTTAAAATTCCAGTTTATGTACTGCCACAGCGCATGGGTGAAAGCGATGGGACAAATTTTTTGCTTGCAAATAAAAAAGCCGAGCTTATCGATGACTATCATAAATTTGCTTCACTTTTTGGCAAGATTAAAGAGCAAGAAAAAACTAGTGATGAGATCTTAAAATTTTGTAAAAATGGCGTAAGTCTTGATGAAGTTTTAGTAAAATTTGGCGATATCATCTATGAGTACGAGCTTGAAGGGTTGGTTGAAATTTCAAATCTAAGAGTAAAGAGCTTGCTATGAGAGAGAAATTTATGGCTATTGATGTTGGGCTAAAGCGAATAGGGCTTGCCTTTGGTTTTGGCGAGATCGTGACTCCGCTTGAGCCAGTGCTTAGAAAAAATAGAAATCAAGCCGCAAGAGATGTGAGTCAAAAGGTAAATGAATATACCCCAGATACGCTAGTAGTGGGTGTGCCAATCGGTGGTAGTAGCGAAGATGAGATGAGAAGACGCATCGAGCATTTTGTCTCACTTCTTGATGTAAAGGCAAATATTGTCTATCAAGATGAAGCCTTTAGTAGCAGCGAAGCTAGTGAAATTTACACCAATACAAGACGAGATGGTAGGCTAGATAGCATTTCGGCCACTATTATTTTAAAAAGATATCTTGGGATAAATTAAAAAGTAAAAATCGGTCTATTTCTCAAGCGAATTTTTAAAAGCTAGTTGAAAACTATCCGTGCTAAAAGGTTGCTTTAATACTGTGACATGATTTGGCAGATCGTTAGCTGACTCATCACTTTTACAAATCGCTACAATACGAAAATTTTTAATATTTTTAAACTCAAGTATATCTTCTAGCATCGCTTCATTTTTTAAAATTTTACTATCGATAAAAATAACAAATGGGGTAAAAATAGAATCTTTTATATGTCTCATTAGATTGCTAAGGTCGTTTTTGCCGATAACCTTTAGACCTAAAAAATTTATCTGAGCACTAATGGTGTCAAATAAAGCATCGTCATCGCAAGCAACTAAGATATTTGTATTTGTTTGATTTTTGATATTTATTTGTCTTTGGATGGCTCTATCGCCTGTTAGTGCCGCACTAAAAGATATTAAAAATTCTCCATCATTATGAGAGATCATAGATTCATTTGCTTTTTTTAGATAGTCATTTATCTTGCTGAGATAGTAGTGGCTTGGCCTCATTACGCTATGGCTAGATTTTATCTTAATATCAAAATGTACAGATTTGGGACTATAATTTTTAAGTTGAAAGAGAATGTAAATGTCTGCATATTCGGTAGAATAAAGGAAAAATTTGCAAATATTTTCAAGTGTTTTTATGAGATTTGTGGCATCAAATTTTAAAAACCTTGGATAACTTGGATCGTAGCTAAAAATGATGGAATTTTTAGTGTCTTGCGCATCTTGGTATATGGCGCTAAGAAAAATTTCCATTCTGCTTATGATATCGATAGGTTTATCTTTCATATTATCAACATCCCGTCGCCGTATGAGTAAAATCTATACTTTTCATCAACTGCCGTTTTATAAATTCTCATCGTCTCTTCAAGCCCTATGAAGCTAGTAACTAGCATTATTAGAGTTGATTTTGGTAGATGAAAATTTGTAAGAAGGTAGTTTTGTCTAATTGGTTTATTATTTAGGTTTAAAAATAACTTACAAAAGCCATTTGCTTGCTTGCTTCTTGCAAATTCTTCAACACATCTAGTAACCGTCGTGCCAACGCCAAGGATTGGTTTATTAGAATTTATAAT
Organism: Campylobacter concisus ATCC 51562; assembly: GCF_000466745.1. Classification (NCBI taxonomy): domain Bacteria; kingdom Pseudomonadati; phylum Campylobacterota; class Epsilonproteobacteria; order Campylobacterales; family Campylobacteraceae; genus Campylobacter; species Campylobacter concisus. The sequence continues at coordinate 10,520 of NZ_ANNI01000008.1, forward strand.
CTCTTGAGCTTGCTCGCTTAGCTCGTAAAATTCTGAGTGCATTTTATGGTCATTTATATTTTGGCACTCCACGCCTTTAAATGTCCCAGCGCCAACGTGGAGCGTAATGTAGGCTACTTCATGCTTTGCTTTTATCTGCTCTAACATTTGCTCACTTATGTGAAGGCTAGCTGTCGGAGCTGCCACTGCACCACTATTTTTAGCAAATATGCTTTGATACCAGCTCTCGTCATCCTTTGTATCGGCTCTTTTAATGTATGGCGGAAGCGGGACGTGACCAATCTTTTCAAGCTCACTAAAAAGGTGAACATTATCAAGCAAAACGCCATTTTGCGTAAAATTTACCACCCTTGTGCCATCGTCATTTAGCTCAAGCACATTTACTTTTAGGTTATCAGGAAAATTTAAAATGCTACCAGCGCTTACTTTACCTCTTATATAGACGCTAAATTTATTCTCGCCTATGGGCTGGTTTAGCATCACTTCGCAAGCCCCGCCGCTTTCTTTTTGTCCTAAAATGCGAGCTTTGATAACTTTTGTGTTATTAAAAATGACCGCTGCGTCCTCTGGGATAAGGCTGGAGAGATCTTTAAATTTGTAGTGTTTTATCTCTTTTGTATTTTTAAAATAGACAAGCAATCTTGCCTCTTCTTTTGGCAAAACTGGCTCTTTTGCGATGAGCTCTTCTGGCAAAAAATAATCATAACTTGAGACGTCGTTTATATTACTCATCGCTTGCTACGTCGCTGTCTTGTTCTTCTTTTTCGTCTTCATCGTCGCTCTTGTTAGCTCTTTTGGCGACGATTATTGAAATTCCATAAAGTCCGATTAGTGGCAGTGCCATTAAGACTTGACTTATCACATCAGGTGGTGTAACGATGGCTGCAAAGATAAAGATGATAACAACAGCGTATCTGAAGTAATCTTTTAGCATCTTGTCATCGACAAGCCCGATCTTTGCTAAGAAAAATGTAATGACTGGTAGCTCAAATGAAATTCCAAAGCCAATTAGTAGTTTTGCAAAAAAGCCAACATACTCGCCAATGCTTGGTAGTGCCGTAAAGAGCTGGCCACCAAAATTTACCAAAAATGCAAAGCCAAGTGGAATCACCACGTAGTAACAAAACGCCGCCCCGCACGCAAACATAAATGAAGCTGAGATGACAAATGGGATCACATATTTTTTTTCATTGTCATAAAGCCCAGGAGCGACAAATAGCCAAAACTGCCAAAAAATGATAGGTAGCGCGATCACGACACCAGCAAAAAATGCAACTTTCATCGCTGTAAAAAATGGCTCTTGAATTTGAGTAAATATGATATTTGAGCCAGCTGGCAAGACCTGTTTTAGTGGTTCGCTCATCCATGCAAGCAGTGGGTTCCAAAACGTAAAGCAGATGCCAAAGCAGACAAAAACGCTTACTATGCTTATAAAAAGTCTCTTTCTAAGTTCGATTAAATGGGGTCTTAGCTCTTCAAACATTACGCCTCTTTTTTATCGTTTAAGATCGCATCTTTAACTAAATTTGTTGGATTTTGTATATTTTCTACCGTTTTCTTCGTGTCGCTTACGACGTTTTGTATGCTTTCAGTGACGTCGCTTGCGCTTTTCTTGATCTCGTCAAGCTCTTCAAAAGTAAGCTTTTTGCGCACACTTTGCGTGCTTTTAGTTATGCTTTCTTTATATTTTTGAGCATCTTCTTTTAGCTCAGCTATCTTCATTTCTTGATCAAATGTTGATTTTGCGTCGTTTATGCCTTTTTTAAACATTTTTAGAAATTTTGCAATCTGAACCATCGCGCTTGGCAGCTTGTCAGGACCTAAAACTAACACTGCAATAATGGCGATAACTAAGATTTCAGAAAAACTCATTCCAAACATTTTTGCCTCTATTAAATTTTATTTAAGCTTTGTATTTTATCTTGACTTTGCTCAAAATTTTATAAATTTAGCCCTCGATAAAGAGTGCGATCTCGTCACTTAGTAAGAAATTTGGATTGTAAAATTTACCATTTTTAAAGAGCAGTTTTTCATTTTCTACAAGTATATTTGCTCTTTTTATCTGAGCCTCACTTAAGCGTCCAGCCTCCACGCCAACTATGCTTCTAAGCCCTAAAAATATATGCTCTCTTACTAGCTCACTCTCGTTTAAAATTTCTTTTTCTCTGTAAGTTGGCTGTGAAATGTAGGCATCTATGCTATTTTTGGCGTAGTATCTCGTGCCATCCACGAAGCCCACGCTATAAGCCCCTACACCAAGGTAGTTTTTGCCCTGCCAGTAGCCAAGATTATGTTTGCAAATTTGCCCGTAATTTGAAATTTCATACTGCCCAAAGCCAGCAAGCCCAATTTGCTCTATCATAAATTTAGCCAAAGTGTCACTATCCTTTTTATAGCTTTTTTTGCCAGCAAATGGGGTGTTTTCTTCAAGAGTGAGCGAGTAGGCGCTTAGATGCGTGATAGCAAGGCTTTTTAGATTTTCAGTTTCAGCCAAAAGGCGTTTTTTAGTATCAAATTTGGTGTCGTAGATGAGGTCTAAATTTATATTGCTAAAGCCAGCTGTCTGGGCATTTTCAACTGCTTTAAAAATTTGCTCCCTGCTGTGAATGCGCCCAAGAAATTTAAGCTTATCTTCAAAAAAGCTTTGCGCGCCAAAGCTTATGCGGTTTGCGCCTAAATTTTTAACATGCTTTAGCCAAGCAAGGCTTGCTGAGTTTGGATTTGCTTCAAGTGTAATCTCGGTTGTTGGTGTGCAAAGAGGCGCTAAAATGCTAAAAATTTCATCATAAAGCTTAGCATTTACCGCACTTGGTGTGCCACCACCAAAAAAGATAGTAGAAATTTCTTTTACATTTTGGTTTTTTAGCTGAAAATTTAGATCAAGAACTAGCGCTTGAAAATAAGTGCTAACCTTGTTAAATTCGTCATCGCTTGAGCCAAAAGCACAATAAGGACATTTGCTTTCGCAAAATGGCACGTGGATATAAACTTGCAAATTTCTCTCTTTAAAATTTTGGCGATTATAAGAAATTTGGCATTTATAGCAGTTTAAAAGTAGCTTTTTGTCTTTAAGAGTTTGCTTGGCAAAAAGCCAAAATTTATCTTAAAAATTTTTGCAAAATGTGCAGTATTTGCGTAGCCTACGATATTTGCGGCTTCTTTTATGCTAATATCGTTTTGCTCCAAAAGAGTAAAAGCTAGCTTTAGACGCTCTTTTGCTAAGAGTTGGTAGATCGTATCTTTGAAAAATAGCTTAAAATTTTTCTTTAGCCAAAAGTCATTTGTGCCACAAAGATGGGCTAGCTCCTTGATGCTTGGAGGATTTTGCATACGACTTAGCAAGATCATTTTAGCCTTTAAAAGAGTTTTTTCTTCATCGCTGCTAAGTGAAATTTCGCGCTCTTTTCGTATTTTACTTTTATAAATAAGCTCTAAAATTTTTGACTCGGTAAAGATTTCCCTCATCGCGCCTTCATATAAATTTGTCGTCTCAAGCTCATTTAAAACGCAAATTTGAGCTAAATCTTTTTTGTATTTTAATAGCTCAAATTTATCATCAAATCTAAGTCCAGCAAATATCTCAAGCTTATTTGCATAGCTTTCGTCAAAAAGTAGTGTTTTTGTCTTATAAAATTTATTTTGATACTCAAAGACACCTTTAAAATCATCATTAACAAGCCCAATGCAAAATTCATCTTTGTTTAAAATATACTCTTTTCTATCAAGCTTAAAGCAAAGATCGTTTTTATCCTCATTAAACATTAAAAATAGGTATTTTTTAGACTTGTGACGATCTCTTTTTATCTTGCCATTACATAAAATTTCACTTTTTAGATAGCTGATGCCACTGCTTTGCTTGAAAAACTCCACGCTTACTTGTTTTTCCTTTTGAGATATTTTGCTCGTTCCATATTTTTTGTCCAAATTTATCATTTTATCCCTCAAGCGTTAAATTTAATCCCTTTAGCGTTACGTGTGATATTGATAACGATTATTTAATTTTAGTAAAATGTGCATTAAATTTTTATAAGGAGTTTTTGTGAAAAGTGCATTAAAAATTTCTATTTGTGCGGCAATTTTTATAAATTTACCGCTTTTTGCAAATGAAGATAAGGTTCTACCAGAAGTTAAAGTGGTGAGTGCGACAGGATTTGAGCAAAATATCAAAGACGCACCAGCAACGCTTAGTGTTATAACTAAAGAGGCATTAGAAAAGAAAAATCACAAAGATATCGAGAGCATGACCAAAGATATCCCAAGTCTTTTTGGAGCAACTCTTGGGGCAGCAAATAGACGAGGAATTTCTATTCGAGGTCTTTCTCAAAGACATACAAAAATTTTAGTAAATGGCATGCCAGTACCCGGTGATAACGCCTATAAAGGGCTTAGAAGCGTTGGAGGCTCATATAGTTTCATTCCGCCAGCAAGTGCGATAAGCCGTATTGAAGTGATACGTGGACCTATGAGCTCGCTTTATGGAAGTGACGCACTAGGCGGAGTTATAAATATTATTATAGATGAGTTTAGTAATGAATTTGGTGCAAATCTTGGCTCAAGTTATAAATTTGCTAGAAATAAAAATATAAGTGGCGAGCTTTACAATAGCCTTTATTTGCACTCTGGACTAATTGACGATGTTTTAAGTGTTTCTGTTTATGGTAAAAATTTAAATAAATCAGAAGATAAAATTTCTTATGCAAATAGAGAGCAAAAGGATAGAAATTTTGGTGCAAAGCTATTTTTTAAGCCAAATGAAAATAATGATCTTACACTTGAGCTTGCAAGAAGCGATCTGAAATTTAAAAGAACTAAAGGCAAAACTTTAGCCTCTGGCACAAATAATAGCTCAGTAGATCTTGAGCGAATAAAGGGCGATGTGATAAATTTAAGCCATGAAGCAAGGCTTGATAATATCTTGCTTCAAAGCTATTTATCTTACGGCAAGATAAAAGAGATAGCACAACAAAATTTGACGTTAAAGACTCTAAATTTTGATACAAAAGGCTCATATTTTACCGATAATAATGCCTTTACATTAGGACTAAATGCTAAAAAAGAAAAACTTGACGAAAAGGCTACCACAGCAGATGCGGCAAATGTAAAAAGATATGATGTTTCACTTTACGGCGAGGATGACTATCACCTTACAAAAGATTTTATCTTAAGTACTGGTATTCGTTATAACTACGATGAGAACTATGGCTCGCACGTTTCACCAAGAATTTATGGTATCTATAACTTAAGCGACTTTTTTGCTCTAAAAGGCGGAGTTAGCACAGGTTATGCGACACCTGATATCAAGCAGCGAACACAAGATCTTGCGTTGCCATTTGCTGGGGGACTTGGAGCACAGCTTTGTAGAAGTAGCCTTAAGCCAGAGACAAGCGTAAGCTATGAATTTGGTGGCGTTTATAATAATAATGAAGGTTTTGAAACGTCTTTAACTGGCTTTTACACAAGCTTTAAGGACATGTTGGGTACACAGAGTATCTGCACTCCAAGACCTGGCAATCCTTGCAAGCACAAAGGTAAAATTTACCGCCGCGGAATTTGGGAAAGTGTAAATATCGGCAAAGCTGAAATTTACGGAGTTGAGTTAACAAATGAGTGGCAGGTGACAAATGCTCTTAGGCTAAATCAAAGCTACGTCTATACAAAATCAAAACAAAAAGATGGATCAGAAGTTGGCAAAAGCTTAAACAACTATCCGCTTCATACATTTAAATTTGGAGCGAACTACGAGCTAAATAGATGGCTAAATTTCTGGTCACAGATAAATTATTATGGTAGAACCAAAGAATCTCTTAGCTATGATGATGACATGAGAGCTTATGTGATCGCAGATCTTGGCATAAACTACAATGTAACCAAAAATTTCAGCCTAAACTTAAGCGTTTATAATCTCTTTAACGAGTTTTTTACGACAAGATCAGGCAGATACGATATTTTGATAGTCGATGGACAAAAGATCGAGCTTGGCTTTAATTTGAAGTTTTAAAATGTTTAAAATTTGGCGGAAATTTCATTTAATTTTAGCTCTTATCTTTGCTTTGCCACTTTTGATAATCTCAATTAGTGGAGCAATTATTTCGTATCATGATGAGATAATTGAGGCTTTTAGCAAAGATAAGATAGACATAGCAACTAATAAAAGTGCTTTAAAAATAGATGAAATTTTAAAGGTCTTTAATAAGATCAGGCCAAATTTTAACCTTAGTTATATAAAGATAAAAGGCGAGGCAAATAGGGCTTATGTGTTAAGCGGCACAAGCGAGAATGGCGAGTTTAAGTCATTCTTTGTAGATCCTTATACGGGCGAGATAGTCTCTGAAAATAGCGTGGAAAAATTTATAGGACTAGCTTTAAATTTACATAAAAATCTAGGACTAGCTCTATTTAAAAATGAAAATTTATCTAAATTTGCAAGTGAGCTAGTGGCGATTTCAACGCTTGCACTACTTGTGATTTTAATAACTGGAGCGTTTATACATTTTTGGAGATTTAGAAGCAAATTTATTAACGCCTTTAAGCTAAATCTAAAGGCAAAGAAGTTTGCATTTTTATATTCGTTGCACGGATTTTTAGGGCTTTATTTGGGGGCCATTTTGCTTATTATCTGTATTAGCGGTCTATACTTTTCTTATGAGAGCTTTGCTAAGGTTATAAATCAAATTTGTGGCGAAGAGAAGGTATTTAAAAAGCCAAATTTTACTAGCAAAAATGGTTTTAGCCTAAATGATGAGCAAAAGGTAGAAAATCTTCAAAAAGCTTATGAAATTTTTACTTTAAAATTTGGAAATGAGTTTGATGCTTTAAATTTTATTCTCAATAAAGATGGCGTAAAATTTATGATCTTTTACTTGCCAAAAGGCGCTAGTGAGAGTGATGGCGTTAGGTTTGTAGTCGATACGGCAAGTGGAGAAATTTTAAAAAACACCATGCCAAAATCTTTTGAAATTTATAAATTTATGCTTGATCTGCACGCTGGATATACATTTGGGGAGGCTGGAAAATTTATCTTTTTTATGGCTTCTTGTGGAGTTGGCGTGCTACTTTTTAGCGGCTGCGAGATTTACTACAAACGTCGTAAAAAGTAGTTTTATTTATCTATCTCTTAACTCTTTTTAGTTATTATCCCAAATAAAATTTTTGGAAAAATCATGCAAAAAAAATACAGACCAAATGTGGCAGCTGTTATTTTGTCTAGCTTGTATCCATTTAAATGTGAAATTTTAGTCGCAAAAAGGGTGGATATGGACGATATTTGGCAGTTTCCTCAAGGTGGAATAGATGAAGGTGAGAGTCCAAAGCAGGCCTTAAAAAGGGAGCTTAAAGAAGAGATCGGAACTGATAAAATCGATATCTTAGATGAGTATCCGCAGTGGCTAAGCTACGACTTTCCAGCAAACGCGGCAAAGAAATTTTATCCATTTGATGGACAGACGCAAAAATATTTTTTGGTTAGACTTAAAAATGGAGCCAGCATAAATTTAAAGACAGAGCATCCAGAGTTTAGCGAGTATAAATTTGTAGATTTTGGTAGAAGCTTAGAGGGAATAAATCACTTTAAAAAGCCTATTTATGAAAAGGTTTTGAGTTATTTTAAAGAGAAAGGATATTTTTGATGTTGATCGTTCAAAAATTTGGCGGAACTAGCGTAGGAACACTTGAACGCATCGAAGCTGTGGCAAATAGAGTCATTGAGACAAAAAATAGCGGTGCAGACGTAGTTGTGGTAGTTTCTGCGATGAGCGGAGTTACAAATCAATTGGTTGAATATAGTGAGTATTTTTCAAAACATCCAGATGGCGTCGCCACTGATATGCTTTTAAGCTCTGGAGAGCAAGTAACGACCGCACTTTTAACGATCGCACTTAATGCAAAAGGCTATGCGTGTGTGGGTATGACAGGTGCGATGGCAGGCATAATTACTGATGATATTCATACAAAAGCAAGGATCGAAAGGATAGAGACTGCTAGGCTAAAAGCCGAGCTAAAAGCTGGCAAAATCGTAGTTGTAGCTGGCTTTCAAGGTATAGATGAAAAAGGTAATATCACAACCCTTGGTAGAGGCGGTAGTGACCTTAGTGCAGTTGCATTAGCAGGTGCGCTTGATGCTGATCTATGCGAAATTTTTACCGATGTTGATGGCGTTTATACGACTGATCCAAGGATAGAAAAAAAGGCAAAAAAACTTGAGAAAATAAGCTATGATGAGATGCTTGAGCTCGCTTCTGCTGGCGCAAAGGTACTACAAAATCGCTCAGTCGAGCTAGCAAAAAAACTAAATGTAAAACTCATTACAAGAAGTAGTTTTAATCACAACGAAGGTACATTAATAGCAAAGGAAGATGACAATATGGAAGCAGTTTTAGTAAGCGGAATAGCACTAGATAAAAATCAAGCAAGAGTAACACTAAGGGGCGTAGTTGATAAGCCTGGCATTGCAGCAGAAATTTTTACAGCTTTAGCTCATGAAAATATAAACGTAGATATGATAATCCAAAACGTAGGACATGACGGAACTACAAATTTAGGCTTTACAGTGCCACAAAATGAGCTTGAGCTAGCAAAAGAGACTATGCAAAAGCTCTCAGCTGCAAAACATATAGAATTTGATGACGCTATCGTGAAAGTTTCAGTGATTGGAGTTGGCATGAAGAGCCATAGCGGTGTAGCATGTTTAGCATTTGAAACGCTTGCAAAAGAGGGTATAAATATCCAAATGATCTCAACAAGCGAGATAAAAATTTCAATGATTGTTGATCAAAAATATGGCGAGCTAGCGGTTCGCGTACTTCACGATGCTTATAAGCTAGATAAATAATGCAAGATTTTATTCAGTGGACGTTAAAGGCTATTAGGGACGAAGGCCCTTTGATGAGCTGGATGGAGGAAAGGCGTGTTGAATGGACGCCTTTGCTCGCATCTAGGCTTAAATTTTTACTTGAAGGAAGGGCTTTTATAACTATAAGTGATGAAGAGCGAAGATGGTTTGAAATTTATCTTTTAAAAAAGATGAACCATTCAAAAAGTATCAGACCGTTTTTGCCATTTTTTAGCCTAAGATCGCTTTATCCATCACTTGATGAGATAGAGACAAATGAGCAAAAGCAGCTTCTAAAAGATATGCTAAGTCTTGCTTTCCCAAACGGGTACTTGTTTTTTTATATCGGAAAGAGCCTTGATAGATATGCGAATTTAGCCAAAAGTGATGAGGATAGTTATATGTGGCTATTTGACGAGCAGGCGCAAAACAGCTTTACTCTTAGCTCGAGCGATGAAAATTTAGATATTAAACTAATAAGTCTTTGCAAAATTTTTGATAAAAGTATCGATGCGGCGCTCTTTGCAAAGGTGATACTCTAAATGCTTAATAAAATCGTCGTTACAAGCGATTTTGAAAATTTAAAAGCCAAACTTGAAGATGAGTTTGGTATAAATAATTTAAGATTTTATATAAGTGATGATTTTTTGCTAGAAAATGCAAAGGAGGTCATCGCAGAAGCATACATTGCTGAAAAAGATGAAAAAATTTTAGTAATATATGCTAATTCTTTTAGGACAGAGGCTCAAAATGCACTTTTAAAGATCATCGAAGAGCCTCCAAGAAATATCAAATTTATAATAGCAACGCAGAGTAAAAATTTACTTCTACCAACGATTAGATCAAGAATGCTCATAGAAAATAATCTCACCAAAAAGCCAAAAATAACTCTTGATCTAAACTTAAAATCGCTTAGCCTAAAAGAGCTAACAAGCTTTATCGATCAAAAGATCGCAGACGAGCAAGCTCAGAAATTTGGCAAAAACGAGCTAAAAGAGCTTGTTGGCGTTATCGTGACAAAGGCGGTCGACAGCGGGTATAAATTTAGCGGCGATGAGATGGATTATTTTTTCTCGCTTATTAGGCTTGCTGATCTAAATGCCAAGTCTCACGCCGTGCTAACGCCACTACTGCTTACTATATTTCAAAAAGGACGACGTTGAAATTTTATAAGATAAATAACAAAAGTGACTTTGATGAAATTTGCAAAGCCATTTCGCCAAGTCCTGCTGGTGCGAAGCTCATGCGTGAAAAGAGCGAGATAAATTTTATATTTATAGATGAGATAAAAACCCCAGCGGCAAATATCCTAAAGCAAGATGCACTTAGCGTTGGAGCCGAGCTTGTGACGCATAAAGATACGATTTTGGGCAAACAGAGCCTAAACAAAGCCTTACTAATGGCGACAAATGCACAGCTTAGACAGCTAGCTAAAAAAGAGAAGTTGCAAGACTTTGGACTTAAAAATTTAGCAGCCTTTTTAGAGACAAAATTTATAAAGCCCGTAAAGCCTCTTATAATGGGCGTTGCAAATATAAACACAGATAGCTTTAACGAACAAAGCCGCATAAATACGCAAAATGGCATCTCAAAAATAGAAGCCATGATCGAAGCAGGTGCAGACTATATCGACCTTGGCGGCGTTAGCTCAAGGCCAGGGAGCGAGTATTGCGGACGTGAGGAGGAGTTTAGGCGCATAAAAGATATCATTGAAGAAATTTATAGGCTAAATTTACACGAAAAGGCGAAATTTAGCCTTGATAGCTTTGATGAGTATTGTTTAGAATTTGCGCTAAATCACGGCTTTAAGATGATAAATGACATCACGGCAAACGCCTCACTTGCCACGCTTGCGGCGCGATATGACGCTGAGTTTTGCATGATGCATATGCAAGGCGATCCAGCCACCATGCAGGTTGCGCCAAAATATAATGACTTAATCGGCGAGATAGCAGACTTTTTTGAGCAAAAGATAGCCCTAGCAAAGGAGCTTGGCGCCAAAAAGCTAGTGCTTGATGTGGGTATTGGCTTTGGCAAGACGGCTGAACAAAATTTATTGCTTATTAAGCATTTGGAGCATTTTTTGAAATTTGATTGCCCACTACTGGTAGGTGCAAGCCGCAAATCAGTCATAAATCACTACCACCCAAGCGAGGTCAAAGACCGCTTACCAGGCTCGCTTTATCTGCATCTAAAGGCCTTCGAAAACGGCGCACAGATCATTAGAACACACGATGTGGCAGAGCACAAGCAGCTTTTTGATATGCATGAGGCGATGAAGCAAGCCACGCTTTGGTAGGGCGTTTGGCTAAAAAGGCTGAGTACTTTGGTGATAAAGAGGCTTTGGAGAAAATTTATCTGCCAAAGATCCAGCGCAGATGAAGGCGCTTGGCAGGCAGGTGCATGGCTTTGACGCTAAGGTCTGGGATGAGATCAAATTTGGCGTCGTGCTAAATGCTACCTACCTAAAATTTAGCCAAAATGCACCTTTTCGAGACTTTTTGCTCCAAACTGGGAGTAAAATTTTAGTCGAGGCAAGTCCTGTTGATAAAATTTGGGGCATAGGTTTGGCCACAAGCGATGAAAATGCGCAAAATCCTACGAAGTGGCGAGGGCAAAATTTACTTGGCTTTGCGCTGATGAGGGCTAGAGACGAGATAGTAAAGGTCTATAAAAATGTCCATTTACTTGACGCTAAAGAGCTAAATTTAGATCATTTATAAAGTATGTTTAAGATAAAATGCGGTGTAAATTTGGAGCAAAAATGACAAAACAAGAGTATGAAAAAGCGGTAGAGACGCTAAATGCGTGGGCAAAGGCCTACTACGACGAGGATGAGCCACTTGCAAGTGACGAGGAGTATGACGCGCTATATCACGCTGTGCTTGATTATGAGCAGACAAATCCAAGCGAAATTTCTATCTTTTCACCTACAAAACGCGTGGGCGGCACCGTAAAAGAGGGCTTTAGCAAGGCTAATCACATCAAACGCATGTGGAGTATGGAAGATATTTTTGATCTAGCCGAGCTTGATGCGTGGCTAAAGCGTGGTGATAAAGAGAACTTAACCTTTGTTGCTGAGCCAAAATTTGACGGAGCGAGCTTAAATTTGCTTTATGAAAACGGCGTTTTGGTTAGGGCGATTACTAGGGGTGATGGCATTACAGGCGAAGACGTGACGCAAAATGCAAAGACGATAAATTCTGTTTTAAAGAGCATTGATTACAAAGGGCTAATTGAAATCAGGGGCGAGGTCGTCATAAGAAAAGATGACTTTGAGCTACTAAACGCAGAGCGTGCAAAAGAGGGCGAGGCGCCACTTTCAAACCCTAGAAATGCAGCTGCTGGAAGCCTAAGACAGCTTGATAGTGCGGTGACTGCTAAAAGAAAGCTACTTTTTATACCTTGGGGCGTGGGCGAGCATACTCTTGGGCTAAAAGATCACAGCGAGGTGATGAAATTTGTGCGTGATCTTGGCTTTGAAAGAGATGATTTTTTTAAAATTTTAACAAAAGATGAGCTTGAGGCTGCATACAACGAGCTTTTAGCAAATCGTGACTCAAAAAGCGTAATGATGGATGGCATGGTGATACGCGTAAACGACCTTACACGCTGCGAAGAGCTGGGCTATACGGTCAAATTTCCAAAATTTATGGTGGCGTTTAAATTTCCAGCCATTGAAAAGGTGACTAGACTAAAAGATGTCGCACTTCAAGTTGGCAGAAGCGGTGTAGTAACGCCTGTTGGCGTACTTGATGAGGTAAACATAGACGGCGCCAACGTAAAATCAGCCACGCTTCATAACTTTGATGAAATAGAGCGCCTTGGCGTTATGAAAAACGACTATATCGGCATCATCCGCTCAGGAGACGTCATTCCAAAGATAACAAAAGTTTATAAAGATAGGCGAGATGGCAGCGAGCAGGCGATAGAGAGGCCTAAATTTTGCCCAGTTTGCGGCTCGCACTTGCTTGATGAGGGAGCGTTTTTGAAGTGCCAAAATTTAAGCTGTAGGGCAAGAGTGGTTGGCTCAATAATTCACTACGCATCGAAAAAATGCCTAAATATAGACGGCCTTGGTGATGCGATCGTAAATTTGCTATTTGACAAGGGGTTAATTGCCTGCATAAAAGACATTTACGGCCTTAAATTTGATGATCTCATGGTGCTTGAGGGCTTTAAAGAGAAAAAGGTAAATAACCTTTTAAATGCTATTGAAGCTAGCAAAGGTGCAGAGCTATCGCGCTTTATCACGGGGCTTGGCTGCGAGCACATCGGCGAAGTAGCGGCTAAAAAGCTAGCAAGTAGCTTTGGGCTGGGCTGGCTTGACGCTAGCTTTGAAGAGCTAACCTCGCTTGAGGGCTTTGGCGTGGAGATGGCAAATAGTCTAATTGATTTTGCCGAGGTAAATAGAGCAGAAATTTTAGCTCTTAGCCAGATCGTGCAGCCAAGCGTGGCGCAGGTGCAAAGCGTCTCAAACGCGCTAAGTGGCAAAACGGTCGTGATAACTGGCACGCTAAGTCGCCCAAGAGATGAGATAAAGGCCGAGCTTGAGAGTTTTGGCGCAAAGGTTTCAAACTCAGTTTCTAAAAAAACGGACTTTGTCTTAGCTGGCGAGGAGGCTGGCAGTAAGCTTGATAAAGCAAATGAGCTAGGCGTGCGAGTGATCGATGAGAGCGAATATGAGAGGCTAAAACTTGAGGTTTGATAACTACGTCGCAAGCGTTTTAAACATAAGCAGAAACAAGGCGAGTGAGCTCATTAAATCTGGCAAGGTGCTAACAAATGGCGAAATTTGCACTAAGGTTTCAAGCGAGGTTAGCGAAGCTAAAATTTCGCTGCTTGATGAAATTTATGTTGGGCGAGGGGCACTTAAGCTAAAGAGCTTTTTGGAATCGATGAAATTTGATCTAGCTGGCAAAAACGCGCTTGATATCGGCAGCTCGACTGGTGGCTTTATGCAAATTTTGCTTGAGCGTGGCGTAAAAAGCGTGACTGGTGTGGATGTGGGCAATGATCAGTTAGACGCTAGCTTAAGAAGCGATGAGCGAGTAAAAATTTATGAAAAGACCGATATAAGAGAGTTTGCCAAGCAAGGACAAGATAAATTTGATCTAATAACCTGCGATGTTAGCTTTATCTCTTTGGCTGAAATTTTGCCTGCCATTTGTGAGCTAGCAAGTGAAAATTCGCTCATTATCACGCTTTTTAAGCCACAATTTGAAGTGGGTGTTGGCGTAAAACGAAATAAAAAAGGCGTCGTCACTGATATGAAAGCTATAAATTTAGCGATGAAGAGATTTGAAGTGATGGCTAATGGCTTAGGATTTAAAATGATAGCTTGCAAAGAGTGCGAAGTAAAAGGGAAAGAGGGAAATGCCGAATTTTTCTACGCTTTTAACAAAAGATAACATCACTGCCGTTGCGATCGGGCACTTTGACGGCGTGCATAGAGGGCATAAACAGCTTTTAAAGCAGCTTGGCGAGTTTGGCGGACTTGTCGTGATCGATAAAAATAAAGCCAACATCACGCCAAAGCTAAAGCGAGCGGAGTACTCAAACTATCCTTGCTTTTTGTATGATTTTGACACTATTAAAGGGCTTAGCGGCGAGGAATTTATCGCACTTTTAAAACATGATTTTAAAAATTTAAAAAAGATTGTTGTTGGATTTGATTTTAGATTTGGTAGAAATAGAGCGTGGGACAAGCACGATCTGAAAAGAATTTTTGATGGCGAGGTAGTGGTCGTTGATGAGGTTTGTTATGACGGCATGGGCGTGCATAGCTCGGCCATTAGGGAGCTGATACGCCAAGGAAATATCCATGAGGCAAACAGGCTAATAGGCAGGGAGTACTCAATCGAGGGCAACGTGATAAAAGGGCAGGGCATCGGTGCAAAGGAGCTAGTTGCAACGCTAAATTTGGATGTAAAAAACTATCTGTTGCCTAAAGACGGCGTGTATGCCACAAGAACTAGGATAGGCTCATATACCTACGGCTCGGTCACATTTATAGGCAATAGGCTTAGTACAGATGGAAATTTTAGCGTCGAGACACACATATTAGACGAGGTCACGCCAAAAGTAGCGAAGCATGTCGCGGTTTGTTTTATAAAACGCTTGCGAGATAATAAAAAATTTAACACACTTGAAGAGCTAAAAGAACAGATTAAATGCGATATAAACGGAGCTAGAGCTTGTGTTGGAGTGTGCGATCTTTTTGGCAACGAGACAATGAGATATTTTGATGGATACGGAGCTGGCATATGAGAGATGAAATTTTTAAAGAGCCTATAAGCAAGCAGTTTGAGTTTGACGACTTTGTGGCGAGCGTTTTTGATGATATGATCTCACGCTCGGTGCCATTTTACGACGTGAGCTCAAATCTAAACGCAAAGCTGCTAGCTAAAATTTTGCCAAAAGATGCAAGTGTATGCGACCTTGGCTGCTCGACGGCAAATAGCTTGCTTTTACTAAATAACCTTAGAAACGACCTCGTGCTAAGTGGCGTGGATAACTCTGAGGCGATGCTAGCAAACGCTAAAAACAAGGCAAAGGCATATGGTGCTAGTATAAATTTCATCCTAGCTGACATCACAGAGTGTGAGCTAACAGGCTTTGATGCAGTATTGGCAAACTACACCTTGCAGTTTATCAGACCGCCAAAAAGGGCTGACCTAGTGCAAAAAATTTATAACGGACTAAATGAAAATGGAGTCTTTTTATTTAGTGAAAAGATCATCTTTGAAGATAAAAAACTTACTAAAAGTGTTATAGAAATTTACGAGGACTATAAGCAAGCGCAAGGCTACTCACGCTATGAGATCGCCCAAAAAAGAGAGGCGCTTGAAAATGTGCTGGTGCCATATACCGAAGAAGAAAATAGAAATTTAACCCTAAATGCTGGCTTTAAGCGAGTCGAGAGCACATTTAAATGGGGAAATTTTATGAGTTTTTTGGCGTTTAAATAAATTTAAAAATATCTGCTTTTGTATTTAAATATAAAATTTAACCACAAATAGTGAAGTTAAAATTTAGATTTTTTGGCTTCGCAATGTCAAAATTTTTGGATTATGAAATTTGGTAGTAAAGAAATTTAGCGGGAGTTACCCGCTAAATTTACTCATTTATCGCTGCGTTTCCGTGGTGGTGGAAGTCATCGTAGATGATTTTTGAAGTTTGGAATTTTATGCGTTTTAGCTCGCGAACTCGTAAAAATTCTTCTTCATCGATCTTTTTGATCTGAATAGCTGCTTTAAATGTCGGAGTCTTACTGATGTAGTCCCAGCCACTGCTTGTTAACTCATTGCAAGAGCTCTCCCAGTAGTGGAAAGTCATCTGAATGATGCCATCAGGCACGATGTCTGTTACTTCAGCTTTTACGACGATATAGCCGTATCTACTCCATGCTTTGATGAAGTCGCCTTGTTTTAAGCCATATCTTGCTGCAAGTGCTGGATTCATTTCGGCGATAGGTCCGATGCTATCTCCACCCTCTTCGATCGCTCGTGAGCGTCTTGTCATAGTGCCAACGGTGTATTGATAGACTTTTCTAGTGGTTAGAAGCTGTATCGGATACTCATCGTCAGTCTTTTCATCGACTGAGCCAGCCATGATAGGATACTCAGGCGACATGTTCATTTTCTTGGCAAACTCAAGTTTTGCGCTCTCGATCTTATCGGCCTTATCCACAAAGAGGCATGGCACAAAACGACCCTTGCCATCAGGTGTGAAAAATTTCTTATCAAGATACAAGCTCTGACCGCCCATATCATCTTCGTTTGGACATGGCCAGTGAAGTCCGTGATACTTTTTGATACGGTAATAACTCATGCCACCATATCGTCTTGGGTCGCATTTTCTAACTTCTTCCCAAATTTCTTCTGGTGAGTTGAAGTTAAAGCCCTCAGTTGCTCCTAAACGGCGTGCGATCTCGCAAACGATCCACCAGTCTTGTCTAGCATCTCCTGGAGGTGTGATGACTGCTTCGTTGTGCTGTACGCGGCGCTCTGCGTTTGTATAAAGTCCTTCTTTCTCGCTACTTGCAACACCTGGAAGTATGACGTCAGCTTTTAGTGAAGTCTCGGTTAAAAATAGATCTTGTACGACGTAGAAATCAACATTAGCGATACCTTTTAAAAAGTGGTTGGTATTTGGCTCAGAGATGACTGGATTTTCGCCGATAGTCCAAAAGAAATGAACTTTGCCATCAAGTATCGCATCAGGTACTTCGGTTTTGTGAACGCCTATTTTTGAGCTCAAAAATCCAGGTTCTAGGTGCCACATTTTTTCAAACCAAGCTCTTTGCTCTGGATCAGTGACTGAGCCAAGATTTGGGAAGATATTTGGCAAAACACCCATATCGCAGCAGCCTTGAACATTCTCTTGGCCTCTTAGTGGTAAGTCGCCTGTGCCAAGCTCGCAGATGTTGCCGGTGATCAAGAATAAATTTGATACATCGCAAACTCCGCCAACGCCGTGGTTAAAGTGAGTTACACCCATACCGTGAGTGATAACAGCTGGCTTTGTGGTAGCGTACATCCTAGCAGCTGCTCTGATATCCTCTGGATTTAGCCTTGTGTATTTAGCCACGACCTCTGGAGCATAGTCTTTTACAGCTTCTTTGACATACTCAATGCCTATTGTGTGATCTCTTACAAATTCTTCATTTACAAGGCCTTCTTCGATGATGGTGTAAAGAAGTGCGTTGATAACTGGGATATTGTGCTCTGGCTCTAGTTGTAAGTGAATGTCAGCCCTGCTTGCAAACTCAGTCTTAATAGGGTCGATGACGATCAGTTTCGCACCACGGTTTAGTGCTCTTTGGATGTGCATAGCTGCGATTGGGTGACCATTTTCTGGGTTTGAGCCTATCATTAATATACAATTACTATAAGTGCCAATCTCTGTAAAGCTATTTGTGGCAGCTCCGTTTCCGATTGTTTTAGCAAGTCCTGCTACTGTCGGAGCGTGTCAAATTCTAGCGCAGTGGTCAACGTTATTTGTACCAATTACTGCACGCATTAATTTTTGAGCAACGTAGTTGTCCTCAAGTGTACAACGTGCTGAGAAATTTCCAGCTAATGCGTCTGGGCCATATTTTGCTTTGGTTTCTTTCATTTTTTCTACGACAAGATCAAGTGCCTCGTCCCAGCTGGCTTCTTCAAAATCACCATCCTTTGAAAATACGCCATTTTTCTTTCTGATAAGTGGTTTTGTGAGTCTATCTGGACTTGCAACGTAATCCCAGCCATAAAAGCCTTTTAAACATAAATTCCCTTGATTGACTGGATTGTCTTCAACGCCAGTGGCGGCACGAACGACATTATTTTCCACATGCAAGGTTACTTGACAGCCTGTCCCGCAATAAGGACAGATGACTTTGCCTTCTTTCATCATTTTCTCCTTTACTATACAGTAATGCATATTTTTATATGGATAATATTACTAGCCGGATTCTTAATCTTTAATAAAAATTCTTTATCTATAAAAATAAATTTTTAATTTAAGTTAAAATTAATTTAATTCTACTAAAGCCAATTATTTAGGGATTTTAAAATTTATTTAAAATTAATAAATTTATTATAAAAGAAATAAAGATATAGAGATTTAGCTTTTTATATAAAATGAAGAAATTAATTCTAATTTTACTTTATTTAAAAAGGTTATTCATATTGTGAGTAGATAAATTAATACTAAAGATGGAAAATTTTAAAATAGACTGTAAATTTTTGAATAAAAATATGAATAAAGGAAATTTAATAAGGAGAGCAGATCGCTCTCCGATAGATTATTTATCTCTTAAGCCAAGCTCAGAGATTAGTTTTGAATATGTAGTGTAGTCTTTATTTTTAAGATACTTTAAAAGTCTTTTTCTTTGACCAACTAGTTTTAAAAGACCTAAACGTGATGAAAAGTCTTTTTTGAAAATTTTAAGGTGTTCTGTAAGTTCAGTTATTCTAGCTGTTAAAAGAGCTATTTGAACTTCTGGAGAGCCTGTATCTCCCTCTTTTCTAGCGAATTTCGCAACTATTTGAGCTTTTTTAGCCGAATCCAAAGCCATAATGACCTCCTGATTGGTGAATTTTGGAAGAGCGATTATAGCATTTAAAACATAAAGTTAGATAAAACTACGCTTTTTAAAAATTAATGAAAAATGCAGTAAAAATTTAATAAAATTAGGGCTATTTAAAGACTTAAGGAAGATAAATGCTTTTTACAAAGGCAAGCGAATACGCTCTACTTTCACTTATTTTAATATCTCAAAAATCATCTCCAGTTGATGTTGATACGATCTCAAATGAACTTAAAATTTCAAAAAGCTTTTTAGCCAAAATTTTACAAAATCTTGCAAAAGATGGAATTTTAAAGTCGTTTAAAGGGGCAAATGGCGGTTTCGCGCTAAATAACAAACCTGAAAATTTAAGCATAAAAAAGATAATAGAGTGCGCTGAAAAACGTGAACTTAACGTCTTTGAGTGCTCATCTTCTGCGGATGGCTGCCCGTCAAATAAAGCCTCAAGCTGTCAAATTTGGTCGATGTTTAGCGGCCTTCAAAGCAAGATCGACGAGATGCTTGATGCGATCAAGCTAAGTGACATCGTTAAGAAGTAGACTTGGCAAAGCAAAAAAATAATATCTTAACTCTTGTTGCGCCGTTTCTTGCGCCAATTGTTAAGTTTAAAAGTCTTAGCATCGTTGGTATCATTGTTGCCATCCTTGCTATCATCATCGTACCGCTTCCAAGCGCGGTGCTTGACTTTTTCCTAGCACTTTCTATTTCGATTTCTGTGCTTATAATCTTAATTTCGATTTATGTGCCAAAACCAACCGATCTTAGTACGTTTCCGACACTGATCCTTATCGTTACGCTTTTTCGCCTCTCGCTAAATATCGCAACCACGCGTATGATCTTAAGCGAAGGTCACAACGGCCCAGAAGCGGTCAGCGAGATCATATCAAGCTTTGGAAATTTCGTAGTTGGCGGCAACTTCGTTATCGGCACCATCGTCTTTTGTATCTTGGTTCTCATAAATTTCATGGTCGTAACAAAGGGCTCAACACGTGTGAGCGAGGTGCAAGCACGTTTTACACTTGATGCGATGCCAGGTAAGCAAATGGCGATAGATGCGGACTTAAACGCAGGTTTGATTGATGAAAAAACAGCGCGCGAAAGACGCCAAGCCATCATCGGTGAGGCAAATTTCTATGGCGCGATGGATGGTTCGTCTAAATTTATAAAAGGTGATGCCGTCGCTGGCATCATCATCACTATCATTAATATCATCGGTGGCTTTGCTATCGGCTCGTTTCAGCACGGCCTTGATATGGCGACATCGGCTCAGTATTATACGATTCTAACCATCGGCGATGGACTTGTGAGCCAGATCCCAGGGCTTATCACATCAACAGCGACTGCTATCATCATCACAAGGGCTAGCAAGGACGATGAGGACTTTGCAGAAGGCACGTTAAATCAGCTATTAGGGGATTATAAAACCTTACTGATAGTGGGCTTCATACTATTTATGTTTGCCCTTGTTCCAGGGCTTCCGACTCTTTCTCTTGGCTTTATAGCAGTGCTATTTTTGGGACTTGGCTACATCATCAAGCAGACAAAAGATGGCGGGCTAAATTTAAGCCTTGCATCAAAAGACAAAACAGCTTCTAAAAAAGCTGGAGCCGCTACGCAAGGTGGAGCAGGGGCAGCTGTTAGTGGTGCCACTACTAAGGTGCCAAAGAAGAGCGACGAAGAGATCGCAAGAGAAGAAGAGACAAAGATAAACGATATCTTAAAGCTTGAAATTTTAGAACTCGACCTAGGATATGGTCTGCTAAAGCTAGCTGATGTGGATCTCATTGAGAGGATTCGTGCTATGAGGCGAAATATCGCTTCAAGTCTTGGCTTTTTGATGCCAAAGATAAGGATCCGCGACAACCTTCAACTACCGCCAAACGAGTACCGCTTTAAGCTAAAAGGTATCGTGATCGGTCAGGGTGAAATTTATGCTGATAAATTTCTAGCGATGGATAGTGGACTAGTTAGCGAAGATATCGAGGGGATTCCGACAAAAGAGCCAGCTTTTGGACTAGATGCGCTCTGGATCGATGCTAGCGTCAAAGAGGATGCCATACTTAGTGGCTACACGATAGTTGATCCTGCAAGCGTCATCTCAACGCATATGAGTGAGCTTATCAAGCAAAACGCAGCCGAGCTTCTAACTCGCCAAGAGACGCAAAATTTATTAGACAAGCTAAAGATCGACTACCCAGTTGTAGTCGAGGATACGCTAAGGATCGCACCTATAAATTTGATCCAAAAGGTTTTAAAAGCGCTGCTTAAAGACAATATCCCGATCAAAGATTTGCTTAGCATACTTGAATCAATTAGCGACATCGCCGAGGTTAGCAAAAACCTAGACATGATCATCGAGCACGTACGTGCAGCACTCTCACGTGTCATCACTTCGCTTTATGTCGATGAGAAAGGTCAGCTAAATTTTTACATTTTAGATAGTGCCGCACAGCAAAAGCTTATGGACGCGGTGCAGTATAAAGACGGTGCGTATCATCTTATGATAAATGTGGCTCAAACTTCATCGATCGTTCAGGCTCTAAGGCATGAAAAAGAGAAACGTCCGATGAGTCAGCATGGCGAAATGGTGCTTTGTGTGGAGCCAAGTCTAAGAAAATTTATAGCAAATATCTGCGCAAATTTTGCCATCGACATCGTGGTGCTAAGCTTTGCTGAGATCTCGGCAAATACGCCATTTGAAACGGTTGGCGTCATAGAAATAGAAAATTTATAAAGGAAAACGATGAAAATTTATCACCTCTCACACACCGATCTTGACGGATACGGCGCACAATACATAACAAATTTTTACTTCAAAGATGTGAAATTTTTAAACTCAAACTACGGCAGAGAGATAGATGATAAATTTGCTCAAATTTTAACTGAGATAGATGCCTCAAATGACGATAAAAACATCATTTTGATCACTGATCTAAATTTAACTCTAGCTCAGTGTGAGAGCTTTGAGGAGATGATAGAGGGTAAAAATATAAAGCTATTTTTACTAGATCATCACCAAAGCGGTGCCGAGTGCGCGAGTAGCTACCCTTGGTATTTTTTGGATAGTTCAAGGTGCGCTACAAAGATCACTTACGACTTTTTTGCGGGCATTTTTGGTCAAAACAAAGAGCTTGAAATTTTTAGTGACGTCGTAAATGCCGTGGATATCTGGCTAAAAGATGATAAAAATTTCGAAATGGGCAAAGTTTGCTTGGGACTTGTTGCAAATGCTAAAGAGATAAATAAAGTGATGTTTGAAGCTGAAAATAACCTCTATATGGATCATCTCTTAAAAGAAGCAAGCAAATTTTTTAACGAGAAAAACGACTATATCGGCCTTGATATGCAGGTGCATGCTATTAAGAAGTCATTTTTCAAAGAGGATAAAGACGATACGCTAAGTAATCTAATCTCAAACTACGTCGTAAAAAAACTTAGTGAAAATAAAGAGAAATTTAGCATCACTTATAAAGATCATAAAGGAATTTTAACCTACAATATCGGCAATGTTTCGGTCATCGGCAACGACTTTTTAGTGGCAAATCCTGAATTTGACTTCTTTATCGACGTGACAAATAAAAAAACGCTAAGCTTTCGCGCAAATGGCAAGCTAGACGTTAGCGCCATGGCAAAGCATCTAGTTGGTGGCGGCGGACACGTGAACGCAAGTGGCGGATTATTTGCAAATTTTAAAGATGGCTTTAGCTACGAGCCGATCAAGGCACAGATAGTTGATCTAATAACTAAAAAAACACAGGAGGAAATATGAAAGAAGAAGAGGTAAGCGTAGAAGAACTTAGCTATGAGCTTAGTATGGTGCTTGAGGCGATGTTCTACTATGCTGGAGTAAAAAAAGATAAACTTGAAGAGGCGGCAAATCTTTATGTTGAGTGCATCGATGATGCGTTAGAAAATTCTGACGCTAGCGGTAGCGACGAGGTCATAGAGATAGTTGAATATATGAAAAAACATCATTCAAAATTATTTAAATAAGGAAAGAAAATGAAGAAAATTTTAGTTTTAGTGGCAGCGGTTTTTGCGTTAAATACTATGGCAAATGAAAATTTAGACAAAGCAAACGAGCTTTATGCAAAGAAAAATTTTAATGAAGCTTATCTTTATTTTAATAAGGCTTGTGGAGAGGGCGAGAAAAAAGCTTGCACGATGAATGCGATCATGCTATTTAACGGCGACGGCGTAGCAAAAGATAGAGTTCAGGCTGAGAAAATTTTTACAAAAATGTGCGACGAAAATGAGGGCATGGCTTGCGAAAAACTAGGTGAAATGATCGCTTATGGCCTTGTAAAAGATAAAGATGCAAACGAAGCAAAGAACGAAGAAAAAGCAAAGGCTTTATTTAAAAAAGCTTGTGATAACGGCTACCAACCAGCTTGCGACTTTGTGACAAAATAAATTTAAGAGGCTTAAAATGGGCTACAAGCATAAAGATTTGATAGGAACTAGAGAGCTTAGCAAAGAAGAAATTTTATATTTTTTAGAGGCGGCGAAAGAGTTTAAGGAGCTAAATTTAAGCCAAGTGAAAAAAAATGACTATCTTCGCGGAAAGACCACGATCAACGCATTTTATGAAAACTCGACAAGAACTAGAACATCCTTTGAGATCGCAGCAAAGAGACTTGGGGCTGATACGATAAATTTCAGCTCGTCAAGCTCTAGTGTGACAAAGGGCGAGAGCCTAAATGACACGATGAATAACATGGCTGCTATGAGAACTGATATCATCGTGCTTCGTCACCCAAGCTCTGGAGCGGCGAAATTTGCAGCTGATAGGACAGAGGCTAGCGTCGTAAATGCAGGGGACGGCACAAATGAGCACCCAAGCCAAGCTCTGCTTGATCTTTTCACACTAAGAGAGCATGGCAAAATTTTAGATAAAAATTTAAACGTGGCGATCATTGGCGACATCGCTAGAAGCCGCGTGGCAAGGTCAGACATCTGGGCAATGAAGAAATTTGGCATAAATTTAAAGCTCTTTGCACCAAGGATGATGATGCCAAAAGATGCTGAGGTCTTTGAGTCTAAAATTTGCAAAAATATGGAAGAAGCCTGCGAGGGCAGTGATGTCATCATTATGCTTCGCATCCAGCTAGAGCGTGGCGGTGCGGACGTGGCATTTCCAAGCTCGAGAGAGTACTCAAAATTCTTTGGACTAAATAAAAATAGGATAAAGCTAGCCAAACCTGATGCGATCGTACTGCATCCAGGACCAATAAATAGGGGCGTGGAGTTAAATTCAGACGTGGCTGATGGCACGCACTCAGTCATACTAAATCAAGTTGAAAACGGCGTTGCGATAAGAATGGCGATACTAAATACGCTTGCAAAAAATAGGGGCTAACGATGAAAATAGCAATAATTAACGGCACTATCGTAAATAGCGACGAGAAATTTAAGGCAAATATCCTAATAGAAAACGGCAAAATAGCCAAAATCGGAAGTGAGAAATTTGAGGCAGAGAAGGTTATCGATGCCACAGATAAGCTAGTCATGCCAGGACTTATCGACATGCATGTGCATTTTCGCGATCCTGGTCAAGAGTATAAAGATGACATCATCTCAGGCTCGCAGGCAGCGGTGGCTGGAGGAGTGACAACCTGCCTTTGCATGGCTAACACAAACCCAGTAAATGACAATGCCTCGATCACAAGAGCGATGATAGAAAAAGCTAAAAACTGCGGGCTAATCGATCTTTTGCCAATAGCAGCCATCAGCAAAGGGCTTGGTGGCAACGAGATCGTCGAAATGGGCGATCTTATAGAGGCTGGAGCAGTTGCATTTAGCGATGATGGCCTACCAGTGACTAGCTCAAGCGTAATGAGAGCAGCACTTGAGTATTCAAGTATGTTTGGTAGCTTTTGTATAAGCCACTCAGAGGATTGCTCGCTTTGCAGACAGGGCGTCATGCACGAGGGCAAGGTCTCAGCCATACTTGGACTTCGCGGAATGGCAAGAGAGAAAGAGGAGATCGCAGTGAGTCGTGATATGCTACTTGCAAAGCTTACTAAAGCACACATCCATATCGCTCACGTAAGCTCGGAGTACTCGCTAAAGATCATCGAAATGGGCAAAAAAGAGGGCATAAACATCACGTGTGAGGCTACACCACACCACTTTAGCTTTAGCGACGATGAAATTTTGAAAAATGCTTACGATACAAATTTCAAAATGTCACCGCCACTTCGCGAGATAAGCGACGTAAAAGCGGTAAGAGAGGCGCTAAAAAGCGGTCTTATAGACGTTATCGCCACCGATCACGCCCCGCACCACACAGACGAAAAGATAGTAGAATTTGATAAGGCGCCATTTGGCATCATCGGACTTCAAACCCTTGTGCCACTCACTCTTAAACTCGTAAATGAGGGCGTTATAAGCTTAGAGCGCATGGTGGAGCTAACATCTACAAATGCAGCTAAGATGCTAAATTTAAAAGATAAAGGCAGGCTTGCTGAGGGCATGCTAGCTGACATCGCGGTGATAGATCCTGAGATCGAGTATGTTTATGATGAGAAGATAAACCGCTCAAAATCTATAAATTCTCCACTCTTTGGTAAAAAACTAAAAGGCGCAGCGACTACCACGATAAAAAGTGGCAAGATCGTTTATGAGTTTGGGAAATAGTCTAAAGTTGCTCGCACTTGCGGGCAAATTTGCTTTAGATGCTTTGAGATATAAAATTTGCTAGAAATTTCTAGCAAATTTTACTTTTTATGAGTTATATTTTTTAACGATACCGCGAACTACTTTTTCTATAAAAAGCGCAGATTCAACTTCGCAGCATTCTCTTGTTGAGTGAGGTGAGTGGATGTTTGGTCCTATTGAGCAAGCACTAAGACCCGCTTTTTTCTCTAAAAGTACGCCACACTCTAAACCAGCGTGAACGGCTGTTATCCTTGCATTTGGCTTATAAATTTTTAGCTCTTCTAGGATGTCGTTTGCAAATTTATCATTTATAGGCTTCCAAGCCGGGTTTCTATCTTTTGTAATGACGCTAAAGCCAAGTGCTTTTGCAAGCTCAGAAATTTCAAATTCCATTCTATTTAGTCCGTCTTTACTCATTGATCTAGCAAAAAACTCCACTTCAAGTATGCCATCATCTTTGATCTTTACAAGCGAGAGATTGACGCTATCTTGTGGTATGCCCAGCTCGCAGTTATAGGCTCTTACGCCTTGTGAAAATGAGTTAATAAGAGCTAAAATTTTCTCGCCATTTTCTAAAATTTCATCTCCAGTGCCAAGCTTTTTCACGCTTAAATTCTCACACTCGCTCTTTAGCTCTTTATCGCTTAGAACCAGTGCGGTTGCGCCACTTGGGATAGAGTTGCTTCGCTCGCCACCTTCAAATTTGACAAGCTTACAGCCATTTTTAGTCACAAACGCCGCTAAAATCTTGATCGCATTTGGGATATTTTTATGTATCTCATTACCAGAGTGTCCGCCAGGAAGCCCACTTACTTTTACTTCATAAAGCGTGCTCTCTTTTGTTTTTTTGCTATTAAGCGAGATAGTGGCAAATAAATTTACACCGCCAGCGCAGCCGATAGTGACGCGGTCGTCCTCTTCGCTATCTAAATTTAAAAGCTTATCGGCTTTTAGATCGCCACTAAAGCCAGTAGCTCCGATCATGCCAACTTCTTCGTTGTTTGTAAAGAGGCACTCAATGTCGTCAAATTCGCTTATCATCTGCATCATGATAGCCACGCCGATGCCGTTATCGGCACCTAAAGATGATTTTTTAGCCCTCATGTAGCCATCATCACCGTAAACTATTTCGATCTTTGGAGCATCGCCCATGCAGACCATATCATAGTGGCTTTGCAAGCAAATTTTTGGCTTGCCTTTAAACGCATGAATGTTGCCAAAGCTATCGACCGCGACCTCACAGCCCTTATCTTTTGCATAGCTAGCTAGAAAATCACGCATCTTATCAGTCTCATAACTGCAGTGTGGTATCGCAGCAAGTGTCTCAAATTTCTTTAAAATTTCACTCTTTGACATATCTGCCTCCGTAAATTTATTTTATCTCGCCCTTATAGCCAGTCGCATCGACCGCCTTTAAAAGCTCCTTTTCATCGACTTTGTCATCTGCTATAACGACGGCTTTTCGCTCTTTTAGCGATACATCTGCCTTTTTTACGCCCTCAACGCTAAGTGCAGCCTTTCGCACTATCGCTGTGCAAAGCGGACAGTGCATGCTAGGCACTGAAATTTCTATCTTTTTATCAGCGTAGCAACTAAGTGTAAGAAGGGCTAAAACTAAAATTTTACGCATAAATTTCTCCTAAAAGCTCCGGATATGTAAGGAGTAAAAGTAGTATCACTCCAAAAAGTATATATATAAGTATCCATTTTTTCTTTTTATAGCTTAGGTTGCAACTTTTTGGCTTGTAAAATAAAGCCACACCTGAGATCACAAAGCAAATGACCGCCACGACGCTTAAAGGGACGCGGTACTCGTATAAATTTTGTGTCCAAGATAGAAAAGAAAAAGATGTGCCAAAAAGCAAGAAAAGAAGTGCCGGTAAGCAGCACAAGGTAGCGCCTATAGCACTACCTATGGATGTTAGTATCAGCCAAAAGGCTCTCATTTTAGCTCTGTTGAGACGTAGTCGTAGCTAAATTCTTTTGGCGAATAGTAGTTTTGTGTGTTGCCATCAACCTCAGCGTATGGATAGCCAAAGTTGTTTAGCGGAGTTTGCTCTGGAGTTGGCTTTAAGATAAAGTCGCGTCCGTAGTTAAAGCCTATCCAGCACATCTCCCAGTTGCCAAAGCAATAATCCCTAACAGCTACGATCTTAGCGTCGTCGTTTGTTAATTTCTCGCCTAGTCTTACCTTTGTGACATCCGCTGGATCAACCGGTATCCAACCATAGCCTTTTAGGTAAAACTCAGCCCTGCAGTGCTGTCCGCCTGAAATTTTAGCCACGCCGTCTTTTGCGCTACCCATCTGATCTGAAAATCTAGACTGGCCAACCCTGATACCAAAAATTTCTCTTGCTGGGATGCCAACCGATCTGCAAAGTCCCACGAAAACTGAGTTTATGTCGGTGCATTTGCCAACTAGTTTGCCACTTTCAAGTATGGCTTTAACGTCGCCTGTGCCACATCCTAGGATGCTATTGTCACGCTGCATAGTGTTTGCAACCCATGTATAAATGGCCTTTGCACGCTCCAAATCGCCCTTTAAATTTCCAACGATCTCTAGCGCTTTTGCTCTTACGACGCCATCGGTTGGAATGTGTGAGGTTGGCTTTAGATACTCTAAAATCGCAGGATCTACCTTCTCGTTTGGATCGAAATTCACTTTGCTAAAGTTAGTATTTCGCTCTGTTGTTTGGATTTTAAACTGCACATTTAAAACAGGTCTTGGCTCATTTTCTTCAAAATCAGCATACATCGTTGGTATAAGCGTATCTGAGATATAAACATTTTTAGCAGTTGTGTTTATGACATAGTCTTGTGTTAGGTGTTGGTAGGTTGTGTTTATCGGAAGCGGTAACCAAATTTTTGAGTTTTTGCCCTTCTCAAGTAGCTGGTGTTTAAAATTTACATCAAAATTTCTAACTACTGGGCTTGCTGGCTCATCGCTAGCTAAACTAACATTTGGAAGCAGACTAGCTGCACCTAAAAGACCGCCAAATTTAAAAAAATCTCTTCTTTGCATGAGATGCCTTTTGTTTAATATTAGCCAAACTTGGCTCTAAAACTGCCTGCTATTCTAGCATAAAAATTTTATTTATGATAAAATCCGCCACATGAAAAAGATTATATTTTTAGGCTTTATAGCGTTATTTTGCAACGGTTGTCTTTACATGAATGAGCGCGGAGTTTCGACTCAATATTATAATGACTGTAAAGAGTATTATGACGCGACTGGCACCTACCAAAAAGAGTGTCCGCACAACATCGTCGACTGGAAATAGCGTGAATCTTAGTAAATTTAATGAGCAGCAAAAGCAAATTTTTAATAGGATAGAAAATTTATCAAATTTTGATTGCGAGCTCGAGTTAAAAGATAGTGTAAATGTGAAATTTAAGAATTTACATCAAGCTAGAAAAGATGAAATTTATGATCTTGCTCTTAGCCTAAAGCCTTGGCGAAAAGGACCATTTGAAATTGATGATATATATATAGATAGCGAGTGGCAAAGTTTTATCAAATTTAATATCTTAGCCCCTCATCTAAATTTAGCTGGTAAAAGCGTGGCTGATGTTGGTTGCAACAATGGATATTATATGTTTAAAATGCTTGAATACGGTCCAAAAAGCATAACCGGCTTTGATCCTAGCGTGCATACATTTTTGCAGTTTAAATTTTTAAACAAATTTATCCGCTCAAATATCGCTTATGAGCTTCTTGGTGTTGAGAGCTTGCCTGAGTATGGAGCTAAATTTGATACGATTTTTTGTCTTGGAGTGATATATCACAGAAGTGATCCTATTAAAATGCTAAAAGAGCTAAAAATGGCTTTGAATCCTGGCGGTGAGCTATTTTTGGATACTATGTATATTGACATGGAGGGTGATTTTGTGCTGAGCCCAAAAGATAGGTATTCAAAAATTCCAAATATCTACTTTGTACCGACTCTCTCAGCCTTACAAAACTGGTGCGAGAGGGCTAAATTTAGGGATTTTACCTTGCTTGATACGAAGGCTACTGATCTAAATGAGCAGCGAAAAACGCAGTGGATAGATGGTGAGAGTCTTGGAAATTTCTTAGACCCAGATGACAGTACAAAGACCATCGAGGGCTATCCAGCTCCAAAAAGAGCCTACGTGAGAGTTAAAATTTAAGGATAAATATGGCAGAAGAAAATATCTATGATATAAAAGATGAGTCGCAAATAATCTTACCAGAAGATGAAAACCCATTAAGAAATGAGATAAAAACTGCTCCACTTGCAAAGCTAAATTTTAGCGGAACCGCATTTTTGCTTGAGAAAAACCATGCAAAGACTAGATTTTTTACTACAGCTGATATGGTGTGCGATGCCGAGGGGCTTATTCATAGTGGGTTTGTTTTTATGGGGGCAAATCACGCTGCACTTTTAGCCATAAATGAAGAATTTTGCGTTAGTATCGGGGCTAGGATAAATTTCTTTGGACCGCTAAAGCTTGGTGACGTAGTGGAATTTGACGCTCAAGCAAGATTTGAAGAGAGCAGAAAAAGAGAAGTAAAAGTGCTTGGATACGTTAAAGATATAAAAATTTTTGAAGGAGTATTTCAACTTGTCACACTTGAAGAGCATATCTTCTTGGCTCAACAAAAAAATATCCAAAAAGAAGCTGCTATAAGGCAGAAAAAAGAACGAGAAGAAGCTAAGGCTAATAGCTAAAAGTAAGTAAAAATTTTTGATTTTTAATCCCAAATAAAACGAAATTTTAAAAAGACAATCTTTATCTCATTATCCTATTTTGGTAAATAATTGGTAACATTTTTTAAATTTTTAA
Organism: Campylobacter concisus ATCC 51562; assembly: GCF_000466745.1. Classification (NCBI taxonomy): domain Bacteria; kingdom Pseudomonadati; phylum Campylobacterota; class Epsilonproteobacteria; order Campylobacterales; family Campylobacteraceae; genus Campylobacter; species Campylobacter concisus. Next base: position 40,891 of record NZ_ANNI01000008.1, read on the forward strand.
GAAAAATTAAGCAATAAAATTAATTTTCTATGATAATATCCTTTCAAAACTTTTTATCAAAAGGAGATTTAGATGAAAATTACAAAAGTTAGCTTAGCTGCTTTGGTTGCTTTAGGTGCATTTTCAAGCGTTGCAAGTGCAACTCCACTTGAAGAAGCTATAAAAAATGTAGATCTTTCAGGATTTGCAAGATATCGTTATACAAATGATAACCGTGATAGAAAAGCTGATACAAAAGCTGGCACAAATGATACTGCTGGGCATGCGTTTAGAATGCAAACATCATTTAAAGCTGCAATTGATGATAACTTCTTTGGCGTTTTAACACTAAGATATGCTGCTACAGATGGTTCTGGTGACAACAATGAAAAAAGAGACGCCAATGGAGAAATAATTGATGGTACAGATAAAACAAATACAACAAATTCTTTTGGTGTATATGAGATGTATCTAGGATACAAAGTATCTAACACTACTATTACAGCTGGTAAACAACTTATCAAAACTTTCTATGATGATGGTGATATAGCTGGCACTGGTCTAAAAGCGGTAAGTACAGATGTGTCTGGCCTTACTTTAACAGCTGCTGCTTATGATGCATTAGAAGATAGCACTAATGAAATTGATGGACCTTTCTTAACTACTGTAACTAATAGCGCAACTTTCCATGATGCTCCTGCTAACCTCTATTATTTAGGTGCAGTTGGTAGCTATGATCCAGTATCATTTAAGGTAGCTATTGCAAATCTACAAGAAATTGCTACACTTTATGGTGCTGAAGCAGCATTTAGCTTTAATGTAACCGACGATATAAACCTAAACCTAAAAGGTCAATATGTTTATAGCGATTCAGATCACAAAAAAGTAGCTGATGCTGACTTTTGGGCTGTTCAAGCTGGAACAAAACTATTTGGTGCTAAATTTAATGCTGGCTACTTAGAATTTGACGCTAAAAATAAAGATAATGATGCTAGAAATAGTGGTAAAATCGCATTTACATCAATTGATGCAAATGGTCAGCTAATCAACCCAGCTAAAATATTAAATGGTGCAATGAGTGGTAGCAAACAGTTCTATAATAACATTAAAGGTGACAACGATTACTGGTTTGTTAATACTGGATATGACATAGATAAATTTGGTCTTGGTGCTGGTTATACTCAAGGTAAAGGTACAAGCTATGCTCTTAATAAAGAGAGAGCAAAAAGAAATGAGTGGTATGCACAAGCTAGCTACAAATATAGCAAAAAACTTAATTTCCTAACTTGGTATGCAGCTGCTAAAGACAAAAAAGATGGTGAAAGCTTTAAACAAAATCGTATAAGATTTGAAGCAAAATATAGCTTCTAAAAACATTTATCCGAGCGAGTTTTCGCTCGGACCTTTTCAAAATTTAAAATAGACTACATACAAAATTTCTCTATCTTTTTTGATTGACTCTTAGTTTTATAAAAAATATAAATTTTTAAATAGTGATTAAGTGTATTCTAGAAGCTTGAAATTTGAAATTAATACCACCTAAATTTTTAACTAATTTTTACTATATCTATCCAATAATCAATATTGTTTTGCTCGGCCTTTAGTGTACTACCTTCTCCGTGTCCTGGATAAAGCGTGAAGTTGCCTTTTAAATTTTTACACTTTCCTAGACTTTTTAACATTTCATTTTTATCTGAAAAAGGAAAATCCCAGCGTCCTATGCTCCCTCTAAATAAAAAATCCCCACTAAACATCATGTCATCTATCTCTATCATCGAGCAGCCTGGTGTATGTCCTGGAAAATGATGAAATTTAATACAAAAATCATCAACGTTAAAATTTTCATCATTATCAACCAAAACATCTGGAGTAAAAGTATTTTTCATATAACCAAAAATATCACTCTCGCACATGAAAGCATCAAATTTATTAATATAAACTGGAATTTCTAGCTCATCTTTTAATTCACCAGCATCAAAAATATGATCAAAATGCCCATGAGTACAAAGGATGGCTTTTAAATTTTTGGCATTTTGTAAAACCCATTCTTTTGCCCCATCTCCTGGATCTATCACTAAAGATGAATCATTTTTTGTAACGATGTAACAATTAGTGCCAAAATCTCCAAAACTTTTGTGTATTACTCTCATTTTTTACCTTAAATTTATTATTTCTTAAAATTTTGCATCTTTTTACCTAAACTTAAAGAAAAATTTTAAATTTAATGAGTATAATTTTTGCAAAAGGAAGCAAATCTAGGCAAAGGAAGAATGAAGGAGTATCAAAAGATCGAAGAAACTTTAGTTTTAAGCTTAAAAGATAAAACTAAAGATAAAAATTTGTTGTTGGGTGTTAGTGGAGGTATTGATTCTGCTGTAGTAGCGACTTTGTGTGCAAGAGCAAAACCAAATGAAACTCATGCGCTCATCATGCCAACAGCATCATCAAACAGACAAAATATGGACGATGCCTTAAATTTATGTGAAAAACTAAACATAAAATATAAGGTTTTATCCATAGAGGGTATTTTAAATGCCTTTTACGAAACGATAGATGTAAATTTAAGCAATTTAAGAAAAGGGAATTTAGCAGCTAGAGTTAGAATGAGCTTGCTTTATGATTATTCATCTAGTATAAACGCTCTAGTTATCGGAACAAGCAACAAAAGTGAGCTTATGCTTGGATACGGTACGATATTTGGGGATTTAGCATGTGCGATAAATCCTATCGGAGAGCTTTACAAAAGTGAAATTTTTGAATTTGCAAAACATCTTGGGGTTGATAAAAATTTTATTGACAAAGCACCTTCGGCTGATTTGTGGGATGGACAAAATGACGAAGGCGATATAGGTTACAGTTATGCTGTTATCGATGAGATTTTAGAAAATTTAGAAAATAACAAGGAGCAAATCATCAAAAAGTTTGGATTAAAAGCAGTATCGGATATAGAAAATAGAGTTGTTTCAAACAGGTTTAAACGACAAATGCCGTTGATAGTGAAAATTTAAAGGATTAAAGATGAGAGAGATTCCGTTTTATAGACCAACTATCACTGAGCGTGAAAGTGAGCTTATTGAGGAGGCTTTGCACTCTGAAAATACTACTAATATCGTTGCTAGATTTGAAGAGAAGTTAAAAGAGTATTTTGGTGCAAAATTTGTAGTTACCACAAATAATATCGCAGCCGCACATCACTTGGCACTAAGCGCGCTTGACACTAAACGCGGAGATAAGGTCATTTGCTCCATAAATGCTTTTCCTAGCATTGCACAAGCTGTTAGACATTTTGATGCTGAACCTATTTTTGTGGATGTTGATGAAGAAGATTTTAATATCTGCCCAGACGCCCTTGAGAAAGTGCTAAAAGAGCAAAATCACAAAAAATTAAAATGTGCTTTTATATCTCATATCGCAGGTCAAAGTGCCAGGATGGATGAGATAACGGCTATTTGTGAGAAATACGGCGTAAAAATTTTAGATGATGCAAACCGCGGTATGGGCTTAACATACAATGGCAAAAAAGTTGGCTCAGACTCTTTTTTGTCATGCTTTCAGACACATTCGCGTGTACAAAATCCTATATCAACGGTTGGATTTTTTACGACAAATGATGAGGAAATTTATAAAAGAGCAAAACTACTTCGCAACTATGCTCTTGTAAATGGCATTGATAAATTTGGTAGCTTGAGTTATATTTATGATGTCGTTGATATTGGCTTAAAGTATGATATAAACTCGATAAATGCAGCATTTTCTATTGCACAGCTAGAAAGAACAGATAAGCTCATACAAAGAAGACAAGAGATCGCAAAAATTTATGATAAAGAGCTTGGCGAGTGCCACAATATAACAATCCCTGTCAAAAAACGCGAGCACATTTATACTCAGTATATTATTAAGATAAATAAAAATCGTGACGGCTTTGCTAGAGAGCTTTTGGAACACGGCATTCACACATCATTGCACTACATACCGATACATTTACTAAGCTATTACAAAAACAAATACTCACTTAAAGTAAATGATTTTCCAAATGCTTTAAAAAATTATCAGCAAGTGTTGTCACTGCCTATTTATCATAGTTTGAGTGACGAAGAGGTGCAATACATCTGCAGCAAAGTAAAAGAAATTTCTAAAACTCGTGTTTAAGAAATTAAATATTTTTTTGCATTCTTGGGCGAATGACTACTTCTTTCGCCCAAATTTCTTTCAAATTTTACTAGCATTTTTACTTTTGCCATTAAGTTTTATCTATTTTCTTATTGTTGTTCTTAAGAAATTTACTGCTAGAAAAATAGACTTTGGCATAAAGATAATAAGCGTGGGAAATTTGACACTTGGAGGAAGTGGTAAGACCCCGCTTTGCGTGGCAATTGCTAAAAATTTCGAAGGTGCTTTTATCATTCTTAGAGGCTATAAAAGAAAAAGCAAAGGCATGCAAGTTGTCGCTCGAAATGGCGAAATTTTACTTGACGTAGCAGCAAGTGGCGATGAGGCGATGATATATGCCACAAGTCTTAAAAACGCAAATGTTATCGTGAGCGAAGATAGAAAAGTAGCCATAAAGTACGCCAAAACGCATGGTGCGAAGTATATTTTGCTTGATGATGGTTTTTCTAAATTTGACATAGCCAAATTTGACATTCTAGTACGCCCAAACCCAGAGCCAAGACTAAAATTTTGCTTACCAAGCGGGGCTTATAGATATCCATTTAGCTTTTATAAATTTGCTGATTTTATCGCTAGTGAAGGACAAACTCATTTTAGAAAGAGTGAAATTTTAAATAAAAGCGAAAAAATGGTTCTAGTAACGGCCATAGCAAACCCAGAGCGCCTCAAGCCATTTTTTGATGAGTGCATAGCTCGCGTCTTTTTTCCTGACCATTATGATTTTTCAAAAGATGAACTAAGTGAAATTTTGCAAAGTTACGGTGCGACCTCGCTTTTGATGACGCAAAAGGACTATGTAAAGGCAAAGGACTTTGGGCTGAGAGTATCGCTTGTAACGCTTGAAGTTACGCTAAGTGAAGAGTTTAAAAAGGTTTTAGAGCGACAAATTAAGCCCAGTTTGTTATAATGAGCCACTTTTTAAAAGGAAAATTTAGATCAAAATGAGAATTTTAATCACCTCAGTCGCAAAGAAAAAAGAGGCGAAAAAACTAAGCAAAAAGCTCGTGAAAAAGGGCTTTGCAGCTTGCGTGAGTAGCTTTAGCGCAAAGAGCATTTATCTTTGGCAAGAGAAGCTTTGTGATGAAAAAGAGCAAATTTTACTCATAAAAACGGACGTGAAATTTAAAAAAGTAGCTAAATTTATAAAAAAGCACCACAGCTACGAAACCCCAGAAATTTTGGCACTTAAGCCAAAAGAGATATTTAAAAAATATGAAATTTGGATAAAAAAATCAACTAAAAAAGGCAAAAAATGAGACTAACACCAACTAGAAGCGTGAAAGATGAAAAGGTAAAAAATGTAAATTTAAGCACAGCCATGCTTAGCCCAAGCTCCGCTCATGGCGGACTTTACGCGCCAAAAAAGCTTCCAAAAATAACAAAACCAAAGTGGCAAGAGCTCTCACAATTAAGCTACGAGAAACTCGCACTTCATATCATCTCTCTATTTAAATTTGATGTATCTGAGGCTTTTTTCAAAAAGGCGGTCAAAAGATATGCAAGCTTTGATGATCCAAAGCACCCAGTCATTTTTAAAAAAATAGATAAAAATTTATACGTAAATGAGCTCTATCACGGCCCAACAAGGGCGTTTAAGGATATGGCGCTTCAGCCTTTTGGCTCGCTGCTTAGCCAGCTAGCCAAAGAGAGGGGTGAAAGATACCTTATCATGTGCGCAACTAGCGGCGACACTGGACCTGCGACACTTCAAACCTTTGCAAATGATGAAAATATAAAGGTCGTCTGCCTCTATCCAGATGGCGGCACGAGCGAGGTACAAAAACTACAAATGCAGACCATGCAGGGTGAAAATTTAAAGGTTTTTGGCATAAAAGGCGACTTTGACGACGCTCAAAGAGCACTAAAAACGCTGCTCGCAAATGATAAATTTAAGGCCGAGCTTAAGAAAAAGCGCCTTAAGCTAAGCGCGGCAAACTCGGTAAATTTTGGCAGAATTCTCTTTCAGATCATCTATCACGCCTACGCCTACGCAAATTTGCTAAAACAAAAGGCGCTTAAGGCAAACGAGAGCTTTGACATCATCGTGCCAAGTGGAAATTTTGGCAACGCTCTTGGGGCGTATTACGCTAAAAAAATGGGCGCAAAGATCGGCAAGATCAAGATCGCCTCAAACGCAAACAACATCTTGACACAGTTTTTCACCACTGGCGTTTACGACCTAAGAGACAAAAAGCTGGTTAAGACGATAAGCCCAGCCATGGACATTTTAATAAGCTCAAACGTCGAGCGCTTGCTATTTGATAAATTTGGCAGTGTTAGAGCTAATGAGCTTATGCAAAGCCTAGCTAAAAATAAATTTTATAAGCTTAGCAAGCAAGAGCTTGAAGCGCTACAAGAGGACTTTGAGGCTAGCTGGTGCGACGATAAAGAGTGCGAGGCATACATCGCAAAGCTCGCAAAGGACGGCTACGCGATCGATCCGCATACGGCTACTTGCTTTAAGATGGTGGATGCTGGCCGCATAAACGTCATCACATCGACCGCGCACTGGGTGAAATTTACGCCAAGCATGATCAAAGCATGCCAGATCAAAGATACAAAAGATGAAAAAGATGCGCTCGCAAAGACCGCTAAAATTTTAAATGACATCGTGCCAAGCTCGATAAACTCGCTATTTAGCGCGAAAATTTTACATAAAAACATCATAAAAGAAGACGAGATTGAAAAGTGCGTCCTAGAATGGATCGAGCGATGATAATCATCCCAGCTCGCCTTGCCTCAACAAGGTTTAGTAATAAAATTTTAAAAGAGATAAACGGCGTGCCGATGTTTGTGGCGACGGCTCTTAGAGTAAGCGGCGTGGACGATGTGGCGGTTGCGGTGGATGAGCCAAGCGTGCTTGATATCGCCAAGGCTCACGGCATAAAAGCGGTGCTAACTAGCAAAGATCATCAAAGTGGCACTGATAGGATAAACGAAGCGGCGCAAATTTTGGGACTAAGTGAGAGCGAGATCATCATAAATGTTCAGGCTGATGAGCCATTTATCGAGCCTGAAAATATCGCTAAATTTAGGGCATTTTGCGAGCAAAATAAAGAGAAAGCCTTTATGTTTTCTTGTTATAAAAAGATGGACGATGAGTTTGCGGATGATAAAAATTTGGTCAAAGTGGTGACTGATTTTGAGGGCTATGCGCTTTATTTTTCAAGATCAAGGATACCATTTAACAGAAGCGAGTGCAAAAGCTACAAGGCGCACCTTGGCATCTACGGATACAGCGTAAAGAGCCTAAATGAGTTTTGTGGCCTCTTGCCTTCAAGCCTTGAAAACACCGAGAAGCTCGAGCAGTTGCGTGCCCTAGAAAATGGCAAAAAGATAGCGATGCTAGAGGTTGAAAGTCAAAGTATCGGCATCGATAGCGAAGAGGACTACCAAAGAGCGCTTGCTAAATTTGGTAAGAAATAAGTCGGCAAATTCTCCTTAAATAAAGTCAATATTTAAGGAGAATTTATCTAAATTATTAATCTTTAAATGCAGTAGAAAATATTTTTCTACTCAAATAATATAAAACTAATTTTTCTTGATTTTTATTTTTTTAATTCTGTCTTTAACTACGTAAAATTTCAAAATCGCACTCGAGTAAAAGTCTTTATAGAAACCTAAAAATTTAGGCTCTTTCTTAGTGCAGATAGCTGCAAATACGCTCTCAAGGTCTATTCTCTCTTTTTGTGTCAAATTTTCCATCTATTTTCCTAACAACTTTCTCATCTTATTGATAACAAATAATATTTCATCATCGTCAAGCTCACATAGTAGCTTACAAACTGCAGTAGCAGCTTGTGGCTTTGAGTTGCCAAGCCTCCAATCTTGATATGTTCTCATTGGTACACCAAGCTCTTTTGCCATTTTTGCTTGTGAAATTTTCTTACCGATATTTTTTGCCTCAACTGCATTATGAAGTAAATTAAATATATCACTTGTTTCAATCATTAAAGTATTATACGGATTATTTTATTAAATATACATAAAATAATATATAAATAATAGTAATACGTATAAATAAATTAAAATATATTATATATTATACTATAAAACATTATATTAATACGTAAAAACGTATAAAAATATTAGAACATAGAGGTAATATAAAAGACTTTTAAGTTTGTTTAATTGTTTTTTTTGTAATTTTATTTTCGGAAAGGCTTATGCAATTAATATTAAAAAAGCTTAGTTATATAGACTAAATATATATAAATAAATTATTTTAACTTAAATACTTGACATTGATAAACTAAAGTTGTATAATCCGCTTAGCAATTAAAAAGAAAGAGTGCTAAAAGTGAGTAAAACAAATAAACGTGATTTGATACTAAATTCTATCATCAAGGCTTATTTACAAGATAATATGCCTATTGGTTCAAACGAGCTTGGCTCTCGTATGAGCGCGGCTATTCCGGCTTCTACGATACGCGTTTATTTCAAAAAGCTTTCAGACGAAGGCGAGATCACCAAGCTTCATATAAGTGGCGGTCGGATACCGACAATTGCTGCGATGAGAAGATATTGGAGTGAAATTTTTGCTATAAGTGATATAAACTTAGAGATAAATGATGCCGAAATACTGAAGAAGCTATGCGATGAATTTGAGCTTTACTGCATGATTTTTGGCACAATCGATAATGAATTGCTAGAAATTTTAAATTTAAATGATAGATATATGATCTTAAATTTTGGTGAAGATGAGATCGTTATTAAATTTGATGCTAGGATGTATAAATTTTTAAGTAATCTTGCTGGAGTTAGTTTAAACAAGCTTGAGCTTATCTGCTCTCAAGTTGGTTTAAGCGAACTAAAAAGCAAAATAAGAGAGCTTAAAAGGACTAAAATTTACTTCCAAGAAAATGAAATTTTAGCCTTTGATATGTTTAAGGATAGACGTTTTAAGATGGTTTTTGACCCAAGTTTTAGTCTGCAAATGGATGAAAAACTTACATTTTCTCCTATGTTTGATGAAAATTTTATGGGACTTAAATTTAGTGCGAACTATCTTGGTAACGAAGCACAGATGGTCTGTGCTGGCAGTATTTATACTGACTATGTGAAATTTATAAATCTAATAAAGGAGGCTGCGTGAGCGAAGAGGTAAAAGAGCAAAACCTACCTGAGGTTGAGCCTGTGCAAGAACTAGCTAATGATAGTGTAAATTTGGACGCGCTTGGCGATATTTCAAAGATTGAAAAACTTGAAAAAGAGCTTGGGGAGATAACTGATAAATATTATAGAGCAAATGCTGAGTTTGAAAATATCAAAAAGCGTTATGAAAAAGAGAAAACGGACGTTGCAAACTATGCAAATGAGAAATTTGCTAGGGATTTGCTACCGGTCATCGATGCTCTTGAGATCGCTGCAAATTTTGATCCAGAGGATGATGAATTTGCCAAAAAGATCAAAGAGGGCATTTTGATAACTATAAATCAGTTTAAAAAGTGCTTTGAAAAGCATGGCGTAAGCGAGATACCAACTGATACCGAGTTTGATCCAAGCGTGCATAATGCTGTTTTAAGGGTCGATAGCGAGGAGAAGCAGAGTGGTCAAATCGTGCAAGCTTTGCAAAAAGGCTATATGATAAATGGTAGGGTCTTGCGCCCAGCTATGGTCAGTGTGGCAAACTAAATTTATAAAAATAAAATCTAATAAAAAGGAAAAATATGTCAAAAGTTATAGGTATAGACTTAGGTACAACAAACTCTTGTGTGAGCGTTTTTGAGCGCGGCGAGAGCAAGGTTATCCCAAACAAAGAGGGCAAAAACACAACTCCATCAGTTGTTGCTTTCACAGACAAGGGTGAAATTCTAGTAGGTGACGTTGCAAAACGTCAAGCAGTTACAAACCCTGAAAAAACGATATATTCTATCAAACGTATCATGGGTTTGATGAGTAATGAAAAAAATGCTGAAGAGGCAAAGGCTCGCTTGCCATATCATGTCGTAGATAGAAACGGTGCTTGCGCGGTTGAGATCGCTGGTAAGGTCTATACTCCGCAAGAAATTTCAGCAAAAATTCTTATCAAACTAAAAGAAGATGCTGAAGCATATCTTGGCGAGAAGGTAACAGATGCGGTTATCACAGTGCCAGCTTACTTTAACGATAGCCAAAGAAAAGCTACAAAAGAGGCTGGAACGATCGCAGGACTAAACGTACTTCGCATCATCAATGAGCCAACAGCTGCAGCACTTGCTTATGGTCTTGATAAAAAAGAGGCTGAGAAAATTTTAGTTTACGACCTAGGTGGTGGTACGTTTGACGTTACAGTGCTAGAAACTGGTGATAATATCGTTGAAGTTTTGGCAACTGGCGGTAACGCATTCTTGGGCGGCGATGACTTTGATAACAAGATAATTGACTGGCTAGTAAGCGAGTTTAAAAATGAAAATGGCATCGATCTAAAAGGCGATATCATGGCACTTCAACGCTTAAAAGAAGCTGCTGAAAATGCTAAAAAAGAGCTAAGCTCAGCTCAAGAGACTGAGATAAATTTACCATTTATCACAGCTGATGCAACTGGTCCAAAACACCTTGTTAAAAAGCTAACTCGTGCTAAATTTGAGGGCATGATCGACTCACTTGTGGGCGAGACTATCACTAAGATAAACGAGGTAACAAAAGACGCTGGTTTAAATAAAAGTGACATCAAAGAGGTCGTAATGGTCGGTGGTTCAACTCGTGTGCCACTAGTTCAAGAAGAGGTTAAAAAGGCATTTGGTAAAGAGCTAAATAAGAGTGTAAACCCTGACGAAGTCGTGGCTATCGGTGCTGCTATCCAAGGCGCTGTTATAAAAGGCGACGTTAAAGATGTGCTACTTCTTGACGTAACTCCACTTAGCCTTGGTATCGAGACACTTGGTGGCGTAATGACTAAGATCATCGAAAAAGGTACAACCATACCAACTAAAAAAAGCCAAGTTTTCTCAACTGCTGAAGATAACCAAAGTGCCGTTACTATCATGGTTTTACAAGGCGAGCGTGAGTTTGCAAGGGATAATAAATCACTTGGTAACTTCAACTTAGAGGGCATCCCAGCAGCTCCAAGAGGTGTTCCTCAAATCGAAGTTGAGTTTGACATTGACGCAAACGGAATTTTAACTGTTTCAGCAAAAGATAAAGCAACTGGCAAAGCCCAAAACATCACCATCTCTGGATCAAGTGGCTTAAGCGAAGAAGAGATAAACAATATGGTAAAAGATGCTGAGCTTCATAAAGAAGAGGACAAAAAACGTAAAGACGCAGTCGAAGCTAGAAACCAGGCTGACGCACTAGTTCATCAAACTGAAAAGAGCATGAGCGAGCTTGGCGAGAAAGTCCCAGCTGAAGATAGAAGTAACATCGAAGCTGCACTAAACGACCTAAAAGAGGTCTTAAAAGATGAAAATTCTTCAAAAGAGCAAATCGATGCAAAAGTAGAAGCTCTAAGCAAGGCCAGCCACAAACTAGCAGAAGCTATGTATAAAAAAGATGAAAACGCTGGTGCAAACGGCGGAAATAACAAAAAAGACGACGACGTCATAGACGCTGAAGTCGAGTAAAACTCCTAGAGCAGGGCGCTTGCCTTGCTCTTTTATAAATTTATCTTCATAAATTCTTAAAATTGATTCAAAATAAGCAGTTTAAATAGTTAAAATTTATATAATGCCAAGCAAAAAGGTGAAAAATGTATTTATTTTTTTTGATTACTCATTTAATTTGTGCCATTGTATTTATAGGATATGTATTTTTCGATGTTTGCATATATCCGTTTGCTAAAAAAACGGTTGATGCTAAAACCCTTGAAATAGTTAAAAAAGCCTATACAAAAGGCAGCGCAAAGGTATTTGGCACAGTATTTTTATTGCTTTTAATAAGTGGCGCTTATATGGCAAAAGACTATTTTGGAGGCGAGCTTGGCTGGTGGCAAAGCAACTTTCAAAAGCTACTACTTGTAAAAATTTTTGTTTTACTCATAATGTGCCTTGTAACTTTTATCTCTGTTTTTAATGTAGTTATTTTAAAAAAGCCTGATCCATTTGGTAAATTTTCACATTTAATAGCTCTAGTGCTTTGCCTGATAATGGTCGTTTTAGCAAAAGTAATGTGGTGGGCTTAAAGTTTAGCTAGCAAATCTAAGCAAATCGCTAGCTAGAAGTTAAAAATTCTTTAATCGATACTCTTTAACTTATCTTTATTTAGCCCTTCTTCTATGCGTTTTATCTCTTCACTTCCGTCTCTTACGACGTTTTTGTCAAATTCCAAGTAGTCATTTATCTTTTTTGGATATTCAACGTGACTTAGGATAAATTTAAAGACATTTAGCCTAGCTTCTTTTTTGTTATCGCTTGAGACGATGACCCATGGTGAAATGCTATTGTGAGAGGCAAGAAGCATAGAATATTTAGCGATAGAGTATTGATCCCAAAGTTCTTGTGCTTTTTGATCAACGGGTGAAATTTTAAACTGCTTTAACGGATCATTTTGTCTCTCTTTGAAGCGTTTTTTCTGCTCATCTTTTGTGATTGATAGATAAATTTTAAAGAAAATTATGCCAGAGTTTATGATCATCTCTTCAAATTTTGGCACTTCACGTAAAAATTCCTTATGCTCTTCTTGCGTGCAAAAGCCCATCACTGGCTCAACACCAGCTCTATTGTACCAGCTTCTATCAAAGATCACGATCTCTCCGGCACTTGGCAGATGAGTCACATATCTTTGAAAATACCACTGCGTTTTTTCGACATCACTTGGCTTAGCAAGCGCTACTATACGGCAACCTCTTGGATTTAGATGCTCAGTTAGGCGTTTTATCGTTCCTCCTTTACCGGCTGCGTCGCGCCCTTCCATTAACATAAGTACTCTAAGGCCTTTTTCTTTTACGTAATTTTGAAATTTTAAAAGTTCAATTTGAAGCAGTCTAAGCTCTTCCTCGTAGCCAAGTTTCTCACTTTTTTGGTGTTTTTTGTCTTTTGACATCTTTGCTCCTTTAAAATTTCACATATTTTCACGATTTTACAATAAAATAGAATAAATTTAGGAATTTAGACTAAAATCATCTTTTTTAATTTAGCAAGGATTAGTATGTTTTTAAAATTTCTTTTTTCGATTATTTTATTTGTAGGCTCGCTTTTTGCCGAGGTTTTAGATGTTAGCAAAGCCTTTGTTTTAACCCCAAGCGTTGATAGTCAAAATGTTGAAGTGAAGTTTAACTTTGGTGAAAATATCTATCTTTATAAAGAGAGTTTTGAGATTAAGCTAGCTGGCAAAAAGATAAATGAGCTATTAAATTTGCCAAGTAGTGAAAATACGGGAGAATATGAAATTTATCCAAAAGATTTTTCGATTTTTATCCCATTAAATTTAGTAAAAGAAAATCTTTCAAATGGCAAAGCAATACTTGACATTAACTATCAAGGCTGTGCTAAAAACGGCATTTGCTACCGTCCACAAAGCAGAATTTATGAGATAACTGACCAAGCTGGAAAATTTAGCATCGCTACTTTTAAAAAAGAGCAAAAAAACGATACCGATAGCTTTGCTGAAGAATTTTCTAGCGAGCAAGATATTGCAAATGGGCTTGGAGATAAAAATTTCTTTATCTCGCTTCTTACTTTTTTTGGTTATGGTCTCTTGCTTTCACTAACACCTTGCGTCTTTCCGATGATACCGATACTTTCAAGCATAATCGTCTCAAAGGGTGCTAATTTAAATGCAAAAAAAGGCTTTTTACTATCATTTATCTATGTTGTCGCGATGAGCCTAGCTTATGCACTAGCTGGAGTGGCAGCTAGCCTACTTGGCTTTGGCATCGCAGGAGCTTTGCAAAATATCTATGTACTTGGCACTTTTGCGGCCATTTTTGTCATTTTAAGCTTTAGCATGTTTGGATTTTATGATATAAAATTGCCAGCAAAATTTGAAAATTTGATAAGTAAAAAATCGCAAAATAGTTCAGGCTATGTTGGAATTTTTATTATGGGTTTTGCCTCAGCTCTCATCGTATCACCTTGCGTAGCAGCACCATTAGCTGGCGCACTTCTTTATATCGCTCAAAGCGGAAATATCTTTTATGGTGGCATTATGCTTTTTGTCATGGGGCTTGGCATGGGCGTGCCACTACTTATTATCGGGCTAAGCTCTGGAAAGTTCTTGCCAAAACCTGGTAGTTGGATGGATGAAGTGAAAAAATTCTTTGGTTTTTTGATGCTCATCATGGCGGTTTGGATCCTTGCACGTGTACTTGGAGAATTTTTTGAGCTATTAGGATATGGCATTATAGGCGTTTTTATGGCAGTTTATTTTGGGGCATTTGAAGTAGCAGAGCAAAGCTGGGCTAAGTTTAAAAAAGCGTTTTTTATCCTAGTTTTTATATATTCGGTTATGCTAATAGTTGGTTCATTTTTGGGCTCAAAGGAGGCTTTCTCTCCACTTTCTGGACTAAAATTGGCAAAAAGTGATAGTGCATTAAAATTTAATTCCGTTAAAAATTTAGATGAACTAAATGAGATAATAAAAAACTCAAACAAGCCCGTTTTAGTAGATTTTTATGCTGATTGGTGTGTAAGCTGCAAAGAGATAGAAAAGATCACTTTTAAAGATATTGACGTTATGAATGCTTTGGCAAATTTTGCACTTATTCGTATCGATGTAACAAATGGTGGATCACAAAATGATGAGATGCTAAGAAATTTTGGGCTTATTGATCCGCCTGCACTCTTGTTATTTAGTGGCGGAGATGAGCTAAAATTTCTTAGAACTATCGGTTTCATAGATGCTAAAAATTTTCTAGCAAAGCTTGAGAAAATTAAATAATCTTGTCCTTGCTGTTGCAAAGATCATTTAATATACACTCATGGCAAAGCGGCTTTTTGGCTTTACAGGTGTAACGTCCAAAGAGCACCATGGCTTGATGAAGCTTACCAAGATCTGTTTTAAAGGCGTGGCTAAGATCAGCTTCAGTAGCTTCTGGTGTTTTTGCATGACTAAGATCAAGTCTGTGTGCCACTCTAAAAACGTGTGTATCAACAGCCATAACATTTGCATTTGTAGCTTCTAAAAGCACGACATGAGCGGTCTTTTGTCCAACTCCAGCAAGCGCTTTTAGCTTCTCTTCATCAAGCGGAATTTCTCCATTATAAAGCTCAACCACGCTGTTTGCCATTTTGATTAAATTTACCGCTTTGTTATTAAAAAAGCTGCACGAATTTATCATTAGTTTTAGGCTTGCTAAATTTGCGCTAGCTAGCTCATAGACATCTTTATATGCTTCAAATAAAGCTGGAGTTATTAAATTTACTCTTTTGTCGGTGCACTGGGCTGAGAGCATGACGCAGACAAGAAGTTCATATAAATTTCTAAATTTAAGCTCGCTTTTGGCGTCTTTAAACTCTTCTAAAAGTCTTCTTTTTATCTCTAAAATATCTTTTTTTGTTCTCATTTTCGTATTTTATCTTATTTTCTTAAGTTAAATGAAAAGTTATCGCTTTATTTGATATAATCTTGCCCATAAAATCAATTTTTTAAAGGATTTATATGAAAAAATTTTTGTTTCCAGCAGTTTTAAGTTTAGCGGCAGCTGTTACTCTAAATGCAGCAGTAGTTGCAACAGTTGATGGTGATGCTATAAGCGATAGCGATATTTCAAGCCTTTTATCAGCAGCCATGCCAGGATTTGATGCTAGCAAGCTTCAACCAAATGAGAAAAAACGTATTATCGACGATCTAATAAATAGAAAACTTCTTTTAAAAGATGCTAAGTCAAGCGGTATCGAAAAAGATGTAGAGTACATCAAAGCTGTAAAAGCAGCGCAAGAAGGTATCGCGGTTGAGCTTTATATGAGAAAGCTTTTTGATGGCATAAAAGTAAGTGATAACGAACTAAAAGATTTTTACAATAAAAACAAAGCTAGCATGAACCAACCAGCTCAAGCAAGAGCAAGACATATCTTAGTTGAAGATGAAAAAACAGCAAACGACATCATCGCTCAACTTAAAAATTTAAAAGGCGAGGCGCTAACTAAGAAATTTGCAGAGCTAGCAAGCCAAAAATCAATCGACAAAGGCTCAGCAGCACACGGTGGCGAGCTTGGCTGGTTTGGTCAAAGCCAAATGGTAAAACCTTTTGCAGACGCAGCATTTTCAATGGCTAATGGCACAGTTTCAACTAAGCCAGTTAAAACTCAGTTTGGCTACCATGTTATCTTAAAAGAAGATGGCAAAGCTGCTGGCACTGTAAGCTTTGAGCAAGCAAAAGCAGAGATCGAGCAAGCTGTAAAAATGGAGAAATTCCAAGCTGCTGTTAGACAAAAAAGTGAAGCTCTACGCCAAAAAGCGAAGATAGAATATAAGTAAAATTTGGAGGATAAAATGGGCGTTTTAGATATCGTAAAACCTGGTGTTTTAAGCGGAGATGATGTAACAAAACTTTATGCTTATGCCAAAGAGCAAGGTTTTGCAATACCTGCTGTAAATGTCGTAGGCAGCGACTCAGTAAATGCTGTTTTAGAAGCGGCAAAGGTTGCTAACTCGCCTGTTATCGTTCAGTTTAGTAATGGCGGTGCAGGTTTTTACGCTGGTAAAGCCTGCGAAAACGCAGCCGTTCTTGGTGCGATCGCTGGAGCAAAGCACGTTCATTTACTTGCCCAGGCTTATGGCGTGCCAGTCATTTTACACACTGACCACGCTGCTAGAAAGCTCTTACCTTGGATAGATGAGTTAGTAAAAGCAAGCCATGAGTATAAAAAAACTCACGGCGTGCCACTTTTTAGCTCTCACATGCTTGATCTTAGCGAAGAGAATATCAACGAAAATTTAAGCACGTGCGAGAAGTATCTAAAAGAGCTTAGCGAGCTTGGCATCAGCCTTGAGATCGAGCTAGGCGTCACTGGTGGCGAAGAAGATGGCGTGGATAATACAAGCGTTGATAATGCGCTTCTTTACACTCAGCCAGAAGATGTCGCACTTGCTTATGAAAGACTAAGCAAAATAAGCGATAAATTTAGTATCGCAGCTAGTTTTGGCAACGTTCATGGTGTCTATAAACCGGGCAATGTCGTGCTAAGACCAGAAATTCTTAAAAACTCACAAGCCTATGTCGCTAAGAAATTTAACACAAAAAGCGACAAGCCAGTAAATTTTGTATTTCACGGCGGAAGTGGCAGCGAGCTAAAAGATATCAAAAATGCTGTTAGCTACGGCGTTATCAAGATGAACATTGACACCGATACGCAGTGGGCTTTCTGGGACGGCGTGCGTGAGTATGAGGCCAAAAATAGAGCATACTTACAAGGTCAGATCGGCAACCCAGAGGGCGATGATAAGCCAAATAAAAAATACTACGATCCAAGGAAATGGCTAAGAAGTGGCGAGGAGAGCATGGTTAAGCGTCTTCAGACTGCTTTTAGCGACTTAAACTGCCTAAATAGGAACTAATCCTATGCAAAATCAAAATGATTTTAGTGAGCTAAGCGTGCCAAAAGAGCGCCAAGCTCACTCTTTCTTTGTCTTTTTTAAAGTTATCTTTATCCCTTTAGCTATCTACATCTTGGCGATACTAGCGTATCTTGGCGTTATAAATTTTCAGATGAAGCTTCACACCATCGTGATGATGGGCGTTATACTCTTTGTCGCTTTTATATTTTCACGTCACAGTGCTTTGGTAGCTTACTCAAATTTCTTGGCAAATGCCAAAGACTACAAGATAAGGCTAAAAGAATTTATCATCGCTCATCTTTTTGAAATTTCAGGCGTCAAAAAGGCAAACGCTAAATTTGAAGATTTTTTCGAGAGTTATACAAGAAATTTTAGAAATGACAACCTAGCAAACATCGGCCAAGCAGTCTTTCCTATGCTTGGAATTTTGGGTACATTTATCAGCATCGCCATCTCTATGCCAGAGTTTAGCTCTAATACTACAGATGGTCTTGAAAAAGAGATCGCTATACTACTAAATGGCGTATCTACGGCGTTTTATGTATCGATCTATGGTATTTTTTTAGCGCTTTGGTGGATGTTTTTTGAAAAGATCGGCGTTAGTAAATTTGAGAAATTTTACAGCGAGCAAAAAGAGCTTAGCCGTGAGTTTTTCTGGCAGGAAAATGAACTAAATGCAAATTTCATGAAAGCAAGTGTTAGCTACTTTAAAGATAGTAATGATGCTTTTAAAATGGCGCTTGACGATAAATTTTTAAGAAATTTAAACGATCAGGTAAATGAAAAATTTGACAAACTAAAAGAGCTTTGTGAAATAGAGAAAAATATCATAAATCAAAGCAAGGCAGAGCTTAGCGCAAGTTTAAAAATGCTAAATGAATCTGGGCTAAAACAAGATGAATTTGTAAAGATTCACTCCGACATACTAAAGGCAGTTAGTGCGTTTTCTAATGCCTTTAAAGATATGGAGGTTAAAATTTTAACCGAGCATGCAAAGCTTGGCGAAATTTTTAGCAGAAATTTAAACACTACAAAAGAGAGCCAGCTAAAATTTGAGCAGACTATCAAGAGTTTTGATGCCATTTTGAAAGAATTTTCTCTCTCTTTGATGAAAGAGCAAAACGACGCACTAAAGGCATTTAGAGCCTCGCTTGTTGAGAGTGCTACGATATTTAAAGCCGCATATGAGCAAGAGGGCAGGAGCTTGGAGCGTGAGAAAGAACGCGAGAGCTTGATCGCTGAGCTTAAGAAAAACATAGACGAGATCGATAAAGAAGCAAATTCTGTAATAGAAAAAATCGAAAATCTAGTGCAATGAAAATAAACAAAAATAACGAAGATCAATCGAGCTTTTGGGTTTCGTACGCAGACTTGATGGCGGGTCTGCTCTTTGTTTTTATGCTGCTAATCGGCGCTGTCGTCGTAAAATACGTCCTAACTCAAAACACTCTTGAAAATAAAGAGCAAGCCATCATCACAGCTTTAGCAAATTTAAAAGATGTCCAGGGCAAGAATTTTACCCTTGAAGAGCTAAATGAAGCCCTAAAAAGTGAGCTTTCAAAGATAAGTGACGAAAACATAAATTTAAAAAAGTCAAATGAAATTTTTGTCATCCAAATAGATGCCCTAAAAGAAAAACTGGCCCAGCTTATAGAGCAAAACAAGGATGCAAATGCGAGCATAAAAGAGCTAAACGCTAGCATTTTTGATCTAAATCAAAAGATGATCGTGCTAAATGATGAAATTTCATCAAAAGATAGAGCGCTTAGTGACGCAAACGAAAGCAGTGAGAAAAATTTAGCCAAGATCGCCTTTTTGCTTGAGCAAGTGAGCCAAAGAGAGGCTAGATATGACGAGCTTTTAAGGGACTTAAACGTCACTCGTGACAGAGTGAAAAATTTAACCGGTATCAGAGTAAAAGTGATTTCAGCCTTAAAAGATAGATTGGGATCAAGTATTGAGATCGATCCAAACTCAGGCGCGCTAAAGCTTAGCTCCTCAGTACTTTTTGATAAAGGAAGTGCGGTCTTAAAAGAAGAGGTAAAAGAGGAGCTAAAGGCGACACTTGGTAAGTATTTTGACGTGCTTTTAAATGATAAGGATATCGCGTCAAATATTGATCAAATCATAATCGAAGGTTTTACAGATAGCGACGGAAGCTATATTTATAACCTAGAGCTTTCACAAAAAAGAGCTTATGCGGTGATGGAATTTATAAATTCATTTAGTGGTGATACTCGCCTTAGAAAGCTACTTGTCGCAAGCGGGCGAAGCTACAACGAGCTAGTTTTTAAAGACGGAGCCGAGGACAAGGACGCTTCAAGGCGTATCGAGATCAAATTTTCACTCTCAAACAAAGAGGCTATCAACGAGATAGAGAAATTTTTGGAGTTTAAGGGTGATTGATAAAATTTGCTTAAGAGGGCGAGAATTTTGGCTTTTAAGAGATGATCTGCTAGGCGAGTTTAACGGCAATAAAGCAAGAAAGCTAGAGTATTTTTTAAACGCTGATCTTAGCGCCATCAAAGCCATCGTATCTCACGGCTCAAGCCAGTCAAATGCGATGTATAGCCTAAGCCTTTTTGCTAAGCTAAAAGGGCTTAAATTTTACTACGTCGTCTCTCATCTAAGCTCAAATTTAGAGCAAGATCCGGTTGGAAATTTCAAATTTGCACTTGAAAATGGTATGGAAATTTTTGTAAAAGAGCAGCGTGAGAAATTTGCTAAGGAACTAGCAAAGAGCCAAAACGCGCTTTTTATAAACGAGGGCGTAGCGCAAAGTGAAGCCGAGTTTGGCTTTATCACACAAGCAAATGAGATAAATGAGTGGAGCAAAAAAAGTGGCATAAGGCCTGATATCTTCTTGCCCTCAGGCACTGGCACAAGCGCATGCTACCTAGCAAAACATACCGATCTTAGAGTTTTTACAGCCCCTTGCGTGGGGGACAGTGACTATCTAAAAAAGCAAATTTATGAGCTAGATAAAGATAGCAAAGTGCAAATTTTAAATCCGCCAAAGAAGTATCATTTTGGGAATTTATACCAAGAGCTTTATGAAATTTGGCTAGAGGCTTGCAAAAGTGGCGTGGAATTTGACCTAGTGTATGACCCTGTTGGCTTTATCACGCTTTTTGCAAATTTAGATAAGCTTGGAGCTGAAATTTTATATATCCACCAGGGCGGAATTTTAGGTAACATTACACAAAGACAAAGATACGAGAGAAAATTAAAATTAAAGGAGCATAAATGAAATTTTTTCATAGTAGTGACGCTGATTTTGAGAGTAAATTTTTACAGCTTGTTAAACGAAGTGATAATG
Organism: Campylobacter concisus ATCC 51562; assembly: GCF_000466745.1. Classification (NCBI taxonomy): domain Bacteria; kingdom Pseudomonadati; phylum Campylobacterota; class Epsilonproteobacteria; order Campylobacterales; family Campylobacteraceae; genus Campylobacter; species Campylobacter concisus. Next base: position 61,775 of record NZ_ANNI01000008.1, read on the forward strand.
ACATGAGTGCTGTAATGCCGGTGGTTGCTGGAATAATAGATGAGATAAGAAAAGATGGCGATAGTGCACTTTTTGCGCAGATAAGTAAATTTGATAAATTTAATGTCACAAGTAAAAACGACATAATAATCGACGTAAAAGAGATGGAGGCTGCCTATAATTCACTAGATAATGCTTTGAGAGTAGCTTTAAATTTAGCTCACGATAGGATAAAAAGCTATCATGAGCGCACAAAACCAAGCGACTGGACATATAAAGATGAACACGACATCTTGCTAGGCGCAAAATACACAGCGGTTGACCGCGCTGGCCTTTATATCCCAGGTGGCAAGGCGGCTTATCCTAGCTCGCTTCTTATGAACGCGATCCCAGCGATCGTAGCTGGAGTAAAAGAGATCGTAGTTTGCACCCCAGCGCCAAATGGCAAGGTAAATACCTTGCTTCTTGCGGCAATGCATCTTTGTGGCATAAAGACAGCCTTTAAAATAGGCGGCGCAAGCGCGATCGCAGCGATGGCATACGGAACCGAAACGGTGCCAAAGGTCGATGTCATCACAGGACCTGGCAATATCTACGTAGCGACTGCTAAAAAGCTAGTTTATGGCGACGTAAATATTGATATGATCGCTGGTCCAAGCGAGATAGGCGTCATCGCTGATGATAGTGCCGATCCTCGCCACATAGCTATCGATATGCTCTCTCAAGCTGAGCACGACGAGATCGCAAGTGCCTTTTTGATAACGCCAGTGGAAGCTTTCGCAAGGGCTGTGCAAAGACACATTGAAGATGAGCTAAAGACACTAAAACGTGAGCCAATCGCAAGTGCAAGCATAAGAAATAAAGCTGCAATAATAGTGGCAAAAGATTTAAAAGAGTGTTTTACTCTCATGAATGAGCTTGCTGTTGAGCACCTAGAGATTGCTACAAACGATGCTTTAAGTTATATAGATGATGTGACTCACGCGGGTGCTATATTTTTTGGACATTTTACACCTGAAGCGATGGGAGATTATATCGCTGGACCAAATCACACATTGCCAACTGGTGGAAGCGCGAGATTTTACTCGCCACTTGGAGTTGAAAATTTCATGAAGCGAAGTTCGATCATTTCAGTAAGTAAAAAAGGTATCATGCATCTTGGCAAATCGTGCATGCAGCTAGCTGAAGCTGAAGGACTAACCGCTCATAAAAAATCAGTTGCGGTGAGACTAGAAGAGTAAAGAAAAATGGATTTTATAGAGATTTTGCAACTTTTTATAGAATTTATAGTAGAATCCATAGCGAATTATTAAAAAGGAGTTGTTATGAAGTTAGGAACTTATACTACAAACCAGGCTTCAGGAAACTATTATTTAGATCAGGCAAAAAATAGCGAGAAGAAAGCGCTAAATGCTATCTCTGCAAACAGCGAGATCAAAGCATCAGGTGCAAATTTGCAAATCGCAGAGAGTTTGCTTTCGCAAACAAATGTCTTGAACAAAGGTTTGGCAAATGCAAACGATATGATCGGTATGCTTCAAATCGCTGACTCAACGCTTTTAAATTTGAGTAAAAGTACAGATAGAATAGGCGAGCTTTCAAGTAAGCTTACAAATCCTACTCTCTCAGCAAATGAACAAAAAGGCATAAAGAGCGAAATCAACGCACTAAGAAATGCTATGAATGATAGTGTAAAAGAGGCTAAATTTAATGGCAAAAATGTATTTGATGCTGAGCTTGGATTTTTTACAGGCGAGAGTACAAAAAATATAAATTTAGGCACAAACGCTCTTTTAAATGTAAAAGATGACGGCTCAAATACAGGCGAAATTTTAAAAAATATAAATTCACTTCGCTCAGAGATCGGATCAACACAAAATGCTGTATTTAGAGGTATAAATGCTCTAGCCGCAAGAAGTGTGGCGAATGCTAATAGTGTAGAGAACCTTGATAGTAGCGACATCGCAAAGAGCTTGGAAGAAAATTTACAAGCAAATTTAAAACTTCATGCTGCGAGCTTAGCTAAAGCTCATGATACTACGAGCTTGGCCGCAAAACTAGATAAACTTCTAGCTGAATAAATTTTTACCGGTCTTGCACCGGTAAATTCTTTTTTAGTTTCTAATAAATTTTTTATAATGATCCTATCTTATTTGGATGACATAAATTTATGGTTTAGATTGTATATATAGGTACATTAAGGAATTTTGATGCTAGATTTTCTCGAGTTCAGGCAAACCCAAACCATTTTTATGATAACAAGCAAAAATATCACGGCTTGTATCTTTTAAAATTTTACAGCAACGCAAAAAATAAATTTTATGAGGTATAAATTTGTAAGACCAAACGGTCTTACAAAAGTGACTATTTTTTAGTGTGAGGGTTGTTTACTCTACCACTATCGACAACTTGGAGTCCTACTGTGTCATATGCTGCGCCAAAGCCTTTTACATATCTACCTTTTGTTGGGGTAAGTTTTACTATATAGAAGTCTTTCATCTCTTTAATAAATGCAAGTGCTGATTCATTTGCAAAGGCACTCTCAAATTTTGATATAAATTCATCTCTTGCACTGTCGCTCATAAACTCAGCTTTAGCTTCAAAGCTTACTCTTACACGAGCAAATAGACTTTTTGCGTCTTTTTCATCCTGAATAAAAAGGAGTGAAATTTTATCCGGGTTTTGTTTTATTGAGTGGTAGTGATCTGCTACTGATGATATGCAGATATAAAACTCATCGTTTTCTTTTATGAAAGGTGAATACGACGAAACCGCTTGTCCGTCAAGAACGCTTGAGATCACAACAGTCTTAAAGCTATTTATAAATTTCATCATTCCGCCTTGCACACTAGAGCTGTTTGTATCGCCCTTGATGCTCATATAAAGCTCGATGATCGACTCTCTAAAACCATCTCCGCCTGCTTTGCTTAAAAATGGTACAAATGTTTTTGCCTGATCACATGTTATTTCCATGCCATCTTCGTTTATATCAGTCATTTTGACATTTGTAGGCTCAGCTACGCCGCTAAATTTCTTACAAAACTCGATCACTATATCCAAATGATCCTTATTCATGTGGTTTAATGCTCTTTGTTTCAAAACTGTTCTCCTTATAAAAATAAAATTAAAAATCGCAAAATCATACTAAAGAAAACTTAAAATTGATTAAAATTATCATTAATATTTTTAAAGCGAGAATTAAGCTTATTTTTTTAAAATTACGAGTTAAAAATAATATTTTAGAAAATTTATATCTTTTATTTAAAATTATATTTTCTGCTTATTTTTATGCTTTTTTGTTGTCTTTAGCTATTTGTATTAAAAGGAAATTTATGCAGGGTAGTACCAAGCTTGCCATTTTGCTTATTATGCTTATTTTTTTGCTCTCTTTTATCTCGCTTAGTATAGGCGGTTCTGACATAAGCATGAGTGAGATTTTAAATTTTATATTTAATAACAAAATAGACGAGATGAAAGAGACCATCTTGTTTGATATTAGACTACCAAGGCTTGTAATGGCTCTGCTTATAGGTATGCTTTTGGCTAGCTCGGGTGTTGTAACGCAAAGCGTCTTTTTAAATCCGCTTGCAGACCCATATATCATCGGCATAGCCGCATCTGCTACATTTGGAGCAGTAGTGGCATATCTTCTTGGCTTATCTGAAATTTATTATGGGATCTTTGCTTTTTTGTCTTCGAGCTTGCTTACACTTGCTATTTTTGGAGTTTACAACCGTAGTCGCTCTATTGCTACACTTCTTATAATTGGTATCGCTTTTTCATCATTTCTAGGAGCATTTACGAGTTTTGCGACATATCTTATCGGTGAGGATAGCTTTAAGATAGTGGCATGGATGATGGGTTATTTAGGTTCTGCTTCATGGCAAAAGGTCGGCATTATCGCTGTTCCACTTATCTTTTGCATGATATATTTTTATCTAAAACGCTTTGAGTTAACGATACTTTTAAGCGGGGAAGACGAGGCAAAAAGCCTTGGTATAGATGTTGATGCACTTAAAAAGCGTCTGCTTGTCATAGCTTCGCTCACGGTTGCTTTTTCAGTCGCATTTACCGGTATGATAGGCTTTGTTGGACTTATCATTCCACACTCTTTTAGAATGCTTTTAAATACTTCAAACAATGCCATTTTGTTACCACTTTCTACTCTTGGAGGAGGAGCGTTTTTACTAGCTTGTGACGTGGTGGGAAAGAGTGTTTTAAGTCCGGTTGAAGTGCCAGTTGGCGTTATTAGTGCATTTTTTGGAGCGCCATTTTTTCTATTTTTAGCACTTTATCTAAAAAGGAGTGTGCATTGAGCGTAGAAGTGTCAAACTTAAGCTTTTCATATGCGCAAACAAGTGTGCTAAAAAATATAAGCTTTACTGCCAAAAGTGGAAAATTTATAGGTCTTTTGGGATCTAATGGATGTGGCAAATCAACACTTTTAAAATGTATCTTAAATTTGCTTTCTCCAAGCGCTGGAAGTGTCAAAATTTTAGAAAAAGATGTACAAAGCTACAACACAAAGGAGCTTGCAAGAACGACTAGTTTTGTACCTCAAAAAAGTGCACTTACGATGCCATTAAGTGTTTTTGAGCTTGTTTTGATGGGTAGATATGCTCATCTAAAAAGCTCTTTTAGTGGTTATAGCTCTCACGATATTGCTCTAGTTGATGAGGCTTTGCAGACTTTTGGACTGGCTAAATTTAAAGACCGAGTGGCAAACTCACTAAGTGGTGGCGAATTTGCTAGAGCTTTGCTTGCTCGTGCAATAGTTAGCGAGCCTAAAGTTTTACTGCTTGATGAACCTACATCAGCCCTTGATCTAAGCCACGCTATAGAGGTATTAAAGCTTTGCTCGCATCTTACTCGTGAGCTAAATTTAGTCACCATAGCGGTGCTTCATGATCTAAATTTAGCCTCACTGATATGCGATGAAATTTTAATGCTAAAAGATGGTGTGATAGCTCATAAAGGGAGTGTTAGAGAGCTTTATAATCCAGAAATTTTAGATGAAATTTACGGCCTTAAGGCAGATATCATATATAAAAATGATATGCCATTTGTTTTACCAAAATGATAATTTTAAAGGAGATTTCATGAAAAAATTATTTTTAGTTTTTGCGTTTTTGCTCGGTTTTGGCGGTGTTAGCCTAAGTGCTAAAAATATCGTTGTGCTCGATCCTGCAGTGGTTGAGATGATGTATATGTTGGAGGCTGAAGATCAGATCGTAGCTATTTCTACTCTTGAGTTTGGCAAGATTTGGCCTGAGGATAAGACTGAAAAGCTAAAGAGCGTTGGCACTTATACAAAGCCAAATTTAGAGCGTATAGTCGAGCTAAAGCCTGATCTTGTAGTTACTAGCTTTCACTCTGATGGTGTAAATGCCGACCTTGCTAAATTTGGTATAAATACACTTACAATGCAGGCAAATAGTGTAGATGATATTTGTAAAAATATAGAAAAAATGGGCGATATCACAGGCAAAAAAGAGCGTGCTGGCGAGCTTGCGGCTAAGATAAAGCAGGACTTTTTAAAATTTCAAAACTCAAATTTAAGCGGTAAGAAAATTTTAGGCGTTTATGCAGCTACCCCACTAGTTGCTTTTAACGATGCTAGCTTACCTGGGGATATGTTTACTAAATTTGGTATGAAAAACGTAGCAGGTGGGCTGGCTGGAGCGATGCCTATTGTCCAAAATGAGTTTATCCTAGCGCAAAATCCAGACTTCATAATAGTTGTAGGTATGAAAGATGGCAGTGATTTTTTATCGCAGAATCCAGTACTAAAAGCAACTAGTGCAGCCAAGAACTCTAAAATTTTAAACGTCCCATCAAATCTTGTCTTGCGCGGTACGCCTCGCATAAATGAGGCCGCAAATGAGCTATTTAACATGCTTAATAAGTGAGTATAAATGTTTAACAAACGTATAAAAGGACATAGCGTAGCTCCTTCAAAAAGACCTGATATGGTGAGTGAAGATGAGCTATGGGAATTTTTAGAGAGTGCACCAGATGAAAATGAAGGAGTGATCTATATTCATGTGCCGTTTTGTGATAACATTTGCTCGTTTTGCTCGATGAATAGGACAAAGCTCGAAGATGAGCTTGATGAGTATACAAAATTTCTACTAAGCGAGATAGAAAAATACTCCGCCACGAACTACTTAAAAAGCAAGAAAATAGGTAGTGTATATTTTGGTGGCGGCACCCCAACGATATTAAAAGAGAGACACTTAGAGCAGGTGATAAACGCACTTAAGGGTAGTTTTAATATCCTGCCCGAGTGTGAATTTAGCCTAGAAAGTACGCTTCATAACCTAAATATAAGCAAGCTTCGCCTTTTAAACAAGCTTGGCGTAAATCGATACAGTATCGGCGTGCAAACATTTAGTGAGGCTGGCAGAAAGCTGCTAAATCGCACACATAGTTCAGATGGAGCCGTAAAACATCTACGTGATCTGCGTGAGAAATTTAGTGGAATGCTTTGTGCTGATATTATATATAACTATCCTAATGAAAGCATCGATGAGGTAGTAAGAGATGCTAAGCTAGTGCGTGAGCTTGGCATTGATAGTGCGAGTTTTTATTCGCTTCAGTTTTTAGATGGCTCAGTGCTTAGCAAGACCATAAGCGAGGATTACTATGACGTGGAAGTGGATAAGAGCTTGCACCACGCATTTTTAGACGAAATTTTAAGTCAAGGCGACTATGAAATTTTAGAGTATACAAAGGTGGCCAAAAAGGGTAGGGACCAATATAAATATATAAGACTATCTCACGTGGGTGCTGATGTCTTGCCTCTTGGAAAAGGAGCTGGCGGCAGGCTAGGGGAGTTTGGCATCTATAATATGAGTCAAAAGATGAAAGTTATGGGTCGCATGACTGCTAGGCAGATGGAGTTTGATAGATTTGTAAATCTTTTTCAGTATCCACAAATAAGCCTTGAGCGTGTTTTTAAATTTGTGAGCCAGACGTGTGCTAATGAGCTTATGGATCTTTTTAAAAAATGTGAGGAAAGTGGATATCTAAAAATCGAAAACGACTCTTTAAATTTTACAAAAGATGGCGTATTTTGGGGAAATTCTATCGCAAATGCAGTGATGGAAATTTCTAAGAAGGAGTTTTTATGAAAAGTATTGTGATATATACATCAAAAAGTGGAAATACAAAAAAGATAGCAGAGGCTATTGCTGGTGAGCTTAGCTGTGAGGCGATAAATTTTGCCAATGCGGGCAAGATAAATTTGAGCGAGTTTGACTTTATCGCGCTTGGATACTATATAGATCAGGGCTCACCGGAGAAGGAATTTAAAAAATTTATCTCTCAAAGTGTAAAAAATAAAAAAGTAGGCTTTTTTATAACCCTTGGTGCTGATGTGCCAAGTGCGCATGCCACGCAGGCGATAGATCAAGGTAAAGAGCTATTTGTGCAAAATGGCAATGAAATTTTGCGCACGTTTATATGTCAAGGTGCGATTGCTCCTGAAGTAATAGAGCAACTAAAAAAACTTGGTAAAGCTATGCCTGATGATCCGAGATTTGCTCTAACGCCTGAGCGACTAGAGCGATGGGAGCGAGCCAAAACGCACCCAGATGAGGCTGATGTAGAGGCCGCAAAGAAAGCGTTTAGAGGAGTTAAAATTTAAACTCATTTTGTGTCTATTTTTACTTTAAAATTTTAATGATCTTGCAAATTTTATTTTCATTAGTGAGTGTAATATGATTATGAGATGATAATCCATTCTCGCTAGTGAATAGGAAACTAAAATTTACTGCAACAATATGCTCTAAAAGTTAACTAGCTTTGTAGATTTTAGCTTTGTTGCTTTTGCAACTAAAATTTATGTGGGAGATATTTGCTTTAATGTGAGTATAAATTTTTGATTTTATGTTCTAGCTCAAATTTGTGGGAAATTTGAGCTAGATTAAGACTTTAGCCCTCGATGTAGTTTTTGAGTTTTCTACCAACTTTTGGGTGTTTTAGTTTTTTGATAGCTGAGCTTTCTATTTGGCGGACACGCTCACGAGTGACATTTAGTGCCTTACCGATCTCTTCAAGTGTACGGTCGCTCTCATCTTCAAGCAGACCAAATCTCATCGAAATAACCGCTTTTTCCCGCTCATTTAGCTGTGAAAGCACATCATCTATCTGCTCTCTGAGGTCACTTTTTAAAATTTGCTCAATTGGAGAAAGTGAGCTTTTATCCTCTACAAAATCTCCAAATTTTCCGTCCTCTTCGTTTGCGATAGGAGCTTCAAGACTGATCGGCTCTTTTGTGATCTTGATGACTTGTTTTACCTTATCAACACTTAGCCCAACCTCTTTTGCGATAACGCTTACATCAGGCTCTTTTCCCTCTTCTTGGAGGTATTTGCGGTTTATTTTGTTGATACGATTTATCGTCTCTATCATATGGATAGGTATCCTAATCGTCCTTGCCTGATCGGCGATCGCACGCGAAATAGCCTGGCGGATCCACCATGTGGCGTAGGTTGAAAATTTATAACCTTTTCTGTATTCAAATTTATCAACCGCCTTCATAAGGCCGATGTTGCCCTCTTGGATGAGATCTAAAAATGGCAAGCCCCTGTTTGTATAGCGTTTAGCGATACTTACAACTAGACGGAGGTTTGACTTAGCCATTCTAGCTTTTGCCTCGTCAGAAATTTTCTTTCCGCGTTTGATCTGCTCTAAAATTTCTTTTAGCCTTGTTGGCTCAAGATCAAAGCCTTGCTTGCTTGCCTCTTTTGTAGTAAATAGCTTTTTGATCTCGACATAAGTTGAGACCATCGTAGCTTCTGGCACGCGAGCTGCGATCTCTTCTTTGCTTAGCTTGATGATATCCTTTAGTATGCTTTTGTGATTTTTTTTAAGCTCGTCGCTAAACATTGGTAAGCGATACTCCAAGCGTTTTAGCTCTCTGTCAAATTCATCGTCGCTTTTTAGCGCTGTCTCCATTGATTTTACGATCTCGCTAATTAACTTGCTTGTTGGGCCAAGATCCATTAGCTTCTCTTTTAAAATTTTCTTTTTAAATGCAAGAGTCATCTTTGAAGCCGTGTCATCGCTTTCTACTTTATCTTGTTTATTTGCAGTCTTTAGCCACTCTTTTTTTGCCTTTTCAAGGGCCTTGAAACTCTCTATAACTTTTTCAGCACGTTTATCGTTTTTGGCTGATTTTTTAGGAGCTTCATTTTCTTCGTTCTCTTCATCTTCTTCATCTATATCGTCTTCGCTATCTTCATTCTCTTCGTTTTCACTCTCGTCTTCAAAGCTCTTAAAAAGCTCTTTTACACGGCGCTCTCTATTGATGAGTGGCTCTTTATAGTCAAGTATGAAGTCAATCAAAAATGGCACCGAACAAAATGCATCGATAATGATATCTTCGCCAAGCTCGATTCTTTTGCTGATCTCTACCTCTTCATCTTTTGTAAGAAGCGCGATCTGACCCATTTCTCTTAGATACATCCTTACAGGACTATCTGATCTTGACCACTCTAAAAGGTCACTTTCGCCTGAAAGATCGAGATCCTCGTCGATATCTTGATCACTTTTTTGAGCATTTTCTTGGCGTTTTTTAGCATCGGCTAAATTTCTAAGCTTTGCGGCCTCAGCAGATGTGATGAGCTGGACTTTGTTTGTTTTTGCTAGTTGTTCTATCTTTTTTACTATCGTAGCAGTCGGAGCTTTGTCTAATAATTTTACTAATTTTTCGTATGTCAAAAAGCCTTTTGCATTTTCAGCGAAAAGCTCTTCTATCTGAGAAAAAGAGTCTTTTGCGGCGCTCATAAATTTCCTTTCGAATCGTCTAATTGTGATTTAAGTGTTGTTTAAAAGAAAGTGGATTATACCCAAATTTTTAAAAAAGTGCATCAAAACAGTGAAATTTTATCTATACAAAGCTACCGCAAAAGTCTAAAATTGCGGTAGCTATAAAATTATTAAAACGTCATTTCAAATGTTAGCTTGAAATTTCTACCAGGTGAGTAAAATCTAGCAAGGCCCCTGCCAGTTTCTTTATTTACCATATTATTTGTGCCAAAAGTCCTTATACTTCTTGCACTATCCCAGCTTGTATATTTTTTATCTGTGATGTTATACACACCTGCCGTAAATGTGAAATTTTTCATCGGTCTGTAAAATGCTACAAAATCAAATAGACTGTATGTATTACTGACATATCTAACATACGTATTTTTTGCATCTGGATCGTCTTTGGCATAGATATTGTAAGTATCTTCTGGACGTTTTGCTTTTACGTGTGTCATATATAGATTTGCTCCAAATTTATTATTTCTTGTGTGATATCCGACGTTATAAACAAATTTTGCTGGCTGAATGGCATTCATTGGAGCGTCTAGCTTGCCGCTCTCATCTACCGACATTCTACCTTTTTGATATAGGTATTTATAGCCGACATTAAAGCCACTTAGCCCACTATAAGCTTGCTCTAGGTCTAGATTCGCACTTAGCTCAACACCTCTTACGCGAGCCCTTGCTCTATTTACATTTTGGTACATTTCTACTGGCATTCTACTACCGGCATTTCCGTATGTTAACGTGCCACGACCGATGTACTTTAGATCGATGAAATTTTTATAATCAGTTTGAAAGAGATTTATTGTAAAAAAGCTAGGTGAGTTATGAAGAGTTAGGGCAAATTCTTTTGTCATTGCGATCTCGGGCTGAAGGGCTAAATTTGGAAATATCGTAAAATCAGGATGTTGAAATGTAAAATAAATTTCATCAGATGTTGGGGCTCTAAAGCCATTTGCGTATTTTGCCTGAAGTCTTACGTGATCAAATGGATCAAAATTTGTCGCAAGTGAATATGAATGATGTGTAAAATCCCTCTTTTGACTTGCTAGGTATAGTGCATTTTCTTCGGCATTTTTGGTTTTTATCCTTTTTGCTTCTTCTTTATTAGTGCCAGGCGGTATGGTAAAAGGTATAAAAACACCAGCAAAAAGATCAGTTGGTAGCTTTGGTGTTTTGCCTGGTATATAGCTTGGATTGTGTGTTATTTTGTCAAATCTATAGTTTAAATCAACGCTTAAAATTTCAGTCAAAGATATATCATCACCTAGATAAAATGCCTTTGTCTTCGTCTCAACTGGTATTAAGAAGCTAAACGTATCATCTTCATGGCTACAAAGTGTTGTAAATTCGTTTCCTTTATATGGCATACACTTATTTGGTTTCCAGTCGCCAAGTATAGCGGCTCCCTTGCTTGCATCAGCCTTGCCAAAAAAGTATTTTGCCCACCATGCTTTGTTGTATGCTTCGTATCCTTGTCTATTTGTCATACTTTTATCTGTTTGGTTATAAAGCCCACCGTATTTTAAGGCGTGATCCATTTTAAATAGACTAAATTCCTTTGTCGCATCTAAATTTAGCTGTTTTGTATCGGTATTTAGATCCCTATCTTTCCAGTTATTTTCAATGTATCCTGGAGCTCTTGGCAAAAATAGTTCCTCCCCTCCTGGGGTTTTTGGGGTAATCTCTGCATATTTTCCATTTCCATCTGGCATATCTTTTGGAGTTAGATTATAAGTTTTGTATGTATAGGTATTTTTATCAAAAAGAGTTAGTGGTTTTGAGCAGTCGTATTGGTTACAATCAACATAAATATTAGATGCTCCAGATAAAAGAGATGGTTTGTTTGATATACCTTCATAAAAAGTATCTTTTACCTCGTCTCCATGACTATCAACTACTATATTTTCATCATAAAAAAAATTAGCTCCAGGATAGAATTCTTTTTGTATTGTTTTAGTGCTTAGCTCACCACCATATTTATCCACCAGTTTACCTTCGTTATTTAACTTTAATCCTGATGGATTTAGCAGGCCCTGACAGTCGTTTTTATCGCAGTACTCATCAGTCCTTGCTTTTAGCTGGATCTTTTGTTTTGAGTAGGTTAGCTTCATGCTATCCCAAAGTGGATTTTCATCGTAGTTTTCGTATGTGTAAAAGATATTTTCGCGCTTATTTTTGTCATTTACGTGCCTTGTGTCGGTGCTATAGACTATGTCATTTGTATTACCACTTTGAAAAAGAGCAAATTTATACGACCAGTCAGTTCCCATTGTCTCTTTTGTGCTTCTGTCAATACCTACGCTAAAGCGATTAGTCTCATTAAAATTTACGCCAAATTTAAACAGTCTACTATCTGTTTTTATGGAGTAAGGATCTGGCTTTTCTCTCTCTTTGCCTAGTACGCTATCATCGTATGTTTTGTATCCCCAGTTTTTCATCTCATGACCATCTCTTTTTGTAGTGATAAAGAGTATGTCAAACCACTTCGCACGTGCAGCCATGGTGTGAGAAAAAAGACTTTCGTCATTTGCTGAGGATTTTTGTGCTTTAAAGCCGTAAAACCAGTCTTTTTCTGTAAGATAATCTCTAGCGTCCTTTGTTTCAAACATCACGGAGCCACCAAGTGCGCCTGAGCCAGTTTTTATGCTATCTGCACCTTTTGTAATATTTACTTGTTGGATATTTTCTATCTCGACACCATTTCTTGTGTTGTTAAAATTTCCATATCCTTCAAAGAGATCCTTAAAGCCCTGTGATGAAAGTGTTTCAGCTTGATTAAGTCCATCGATACTGATAGCTACGCGGTTTTCATCAACGCCTCTTATAGCATATCCGCTAGAGCCAAAGCGACCAGTCTCAACTACGCTGACACCAGTATCATAGCGCACCATATCTCTAGTATCGCTTACTTGTTGTTTCGTAAGATCACTTGCCGTCTTTTTTACTTCACTAATCTTTTTATTCTTTACGTTTTCTTCTTCTGCAGTTACCTCTACTCCGCCAAGTTCAACTTCTTTTATATTCTCACTTTCTTGGGCCAACAAATTTAAGCCAGCACAAAGCAAAACAACTAGTGAAGTCTTTTTCATAATAATATGTATCCTTTTTTGTATTTTTATTGTTTTTAATAGTCATTATCTATATTGAAGTCGCGAATCTTAACATTAAATAAATAAATTATTCATTAAACTTTATGAAATATTTAATAGTTAAAAAATTAAAATTTTGGAACAGCTATTGCTTTAAAAATCGTGACAATAATTAATTTTAGGAAAATGCATGCAAAATGGTTATTATCAAGCCACTGCTGGCATGGTAGCGCAGTTTAACAGACTAAATGTAATCTCAAACAACCTTGCAAATGTAAATACGATCGGCTATAAGCGAAATGATGTAGTTATCGGTGACTTTGCGAGAATTTTTAAAGAAACACAAGATGAGCTTCCGCTTAAAAATCACACAAAAGATGGAGCTAAATTTTTAAATAGAACGCTTGATCGCGTACCACAAGTGAGCGAAGAATACACCGACTTTAGTGCCGGTGGCTTTAAATACAGCTCAAACACGCTTGACTTTGCGATAAAAAGAGATGACGCGTTTTTCTTAGTTGATACCCCAAATGGTGTAAAGCTTAGCAAAAACGGCTCTTTTAGCCTTGACGGCGACGGCTACATCGTCACAAAAGAGGGCTATAAGGTGCTGCCAAGTGGTTACGAGGCGCAAAACCCTGGACAAAGAGGCATCCAAGTGCCACAAGGCGAGGTGCTAACTGCTGATAAAAATGGAAATTTATACTCAAATAACAATCAATTTTCTAAATTTTTTATCGCTCAGCCAAGGGAGATAAGAGATCTCAAAAAGGTTGGAGATAACCTTTTTGAGAGTAGAAATTTTGATGACATCACAGAGCTTGAAGAAGCTGATAGTGTGATGCAAGGATATGCTCAGATGTCAAACGTAAACCCAGTTTTAGAAATGGTTGGTCTAATAGAAACCCAGCGCTTAGTTGATATGTATCAAAAGGTTATGACAAGCCACATGAACGATCTTAACCAAGATGCTGTTCAAAAACTAGCTCTAAAAGCTTAATAAAAGGATAAAACTATGATGAGATCACTTTACACTGCGGCCACTGGCATGATAGCTCAGCAGACGCAGATAGACGTAACCTCACACAACATCGCAAACGTAAATACTTATGGATATAAGAAAAATAGGGCTGAATTTGCTGATCTTATGTATCAAGTTATGGAGTACGCAGGTACGGCTACAAGCCAGACTACCACAAGCCCAACAGGCATTGAAGTGGGTCTTGGCGTGCGTCCAACGGCGATAAATAAAATTTTCTCTCAGGGCTATTTCAAAGAGACCAGCAACAACCTAGATATGGTAATAGCGGGCAATGGATTTTTTCAGATTCAGCTGCCTGATGGCACAACAGCCTATACTAGAAATGGCGCATTTAAGCTTGATGCAAACGGCACTATTGTAAATAGCGATGGCTATCAACTCATCCCTCAGATCACAGTCCCTGCAAATGCGACGCAAATTTCTATCGGCACAGATGGCACCGTATCAGTGCTCCAAGCAGGTGAGAGAGAGATGGCTCAGATAGGTCAGATCGAGCTAGCAAATTTCATAAACCCAGCCGGCCTTCACTCAATGGGCGACAACAACTACCTAGAAACAAGCGCTAGCGGTAATGTTGTGGTAGGCGTTGCGGGACTTGACGGACTTGGTACGATCAGACAAGGATTTGTCGAGATGAGTAACGTCCAGTTGGTTGAAGAGATGACTGATCTTATCACTGGTCAGCGCGCATACGAGGCAAACTCAAAGGCGATAACTACGAGTGATTCGATGCTTGAAATAGTAAATGGACTTAAAAGGTAGGTAGTATGAACGCGACTCTAGCTATCGTTGGGCTTATACTACTTTCTTTCATGCTTGAGGTATTTTGCTTTTTAAACAAAACGCCAAAAGGCAAGGACTCGATAAAATAGACTCATTAATTTGGGCAAAATTAAAATTTGGCACATCTCGTCTAAAATTTCTGTTTTTAGGAGCAAGAATGAAAGTTACTGAGAAATTTTTAAGCTACTGCATGCTTCTTCCAAATCAAGCTCGCAGGCTTTTTTGTAGTAGTTTTTTGCTCTATTTTTATCTTTTGGTATACCAGTATCTCCGGTTTCGTAGATAAGTGCAAGGGTGTAGCAAGCAAATGCATTTTTTAGTTCGCAAGCCTTATTATAAAGCTTAAGCCCTTCTTCTTTTTCTTGTGCTAGGGTGTCTCTTTGTAGATATGTATTTCCTAAAAATAGACAGCTATGTGGATTGCCTAGCTCACAGGCCTTGTTTGCCATAGCTGCCATTTTATCGCGCTCATTTTTGTCAAGGTAGATATATATAAGATCGGTGCAGCTTTCTACGTTATTTAAAACGCACTCACTTTCAAGCTTAGTCGTATCAAAATTTTTACCCCAAGAGAAAAGAACACAAAATAAAATTAAAATTATCTTTTTCATCTTTTAACTCCAAAAATTTCTATCATTTTATAAAATTAGCTCCATTTTTACTCTAAATTTTTCAAATTTTGCTAACATTTCGGCTTTTTATGAAGGTAAAAATTTGACATTTAACTACGTTTTTAAACTATCCATCCCTATCTTTATGGGCTATTTTCCGCTTGGTGTCGCCTTTGGGATACTGGCAAAAAGCATGGGAGTTAGCGCATTTATCGCTGTGGCACTTAGCACTCTTGCCTACGGCGGCGCGGCACAGTTTATGATGCTCTCGCTTTTTAGCGCTGGCACGAGCTATGTTGAGGTCTTTATCGTGAGCTATCTAGTAAATTTACGTCATACTTTTTATGGAATTTCACTTTTAAAAGAGTATAGTGGGATCAAATTTAGGCTTTTAAACATCGCTTTGCTAACAGATGAGACCTTTGCGATATTTAAAAATTTAGGGCTAAAAGATGCAAGTGATCGAAGTTTTGTCTTTACCTGGCTAAATTTACTTTCTTGGTCTTACTGGGCGGCCGGGACGCTACTTGGTGCGATACTTGGTGACTTCATCAAGGCTGATACAAGGGGACTTGAGTTTAGCTTAACAGCGCTTTTTACAGTAGTCGTCATTGAGATGTTTAAAAATGATAAAAACTACCGCGTGCTCTTTGCGGCAGTCTTTTTTGGAGTGCTTGGAGTGAGCCTCTTTCCAGCTAAATTTGTGCTTGTTGGCTCGATGGCGCTTTGTTTTGTATTTTTGCTTTTGTTTAAGGATAAAATTTGATAAGTGTAAGCTCAAGTGAGATGGTGCTTTTTGTGGTGGTGCTTTTAAGCGCCTTGGCTACTTTTATAACGAGGGCGACACCGTTTTATGCGCTAAGAAACTATAAGCCAAACTCTTATTTAGACGCCATTGAGAAGCATATGGGAATGATGATAATGGTCGTTTTGGTCTGCTACGGGCTAAAAGACACGAAATTTAGCGAGTTTCCATATGGCTTAAGCGAGATAGTGGCAGTTTTTACGGCTGTTTTGGTGCATTTGAAATTTAAAAATGCCCTTCTTAGCATAGTCGTTTCGACTGGAATTTATATGCTTTTGATAAGAATTTTTTAAATAAATATAAATTTTGAAAATTAATAAATTTTTTAAATATATGACGTTATAATGCTCTAGCAAATTTTAATGCAAAGGAGCTAAAATGCGTTTAATCTTTAAGGCGGTGTTACTCATGATTTTAGGTGCTACTTTAGCGGTTGCTAAGCCAACCATCTACATCCTAGCTACTGGTGGAACGATAGCAGGAAGCGGCTCAGGTTCGCTTGATTCAAGCTATACTTCTGGAACTGTTACGGTCGATAAACTTATCGCAGCCGTGCCAGATATCAACAAGATCGCTACCATAAAAGGCGAGCAAATTTCAAATATCGGCTCACAAGATATGAACAACGAAGTTTGGCTTAAGCTTGCTAATAGGATCAATGAACTTCTAAACAGCGGCAAAGCTGATGGTATCGTCGTTACTCACGGAACGGATACTATGGAGGAGACGGCGTACTTTCTAAATTTGGTCGTTAAAAGCGACAAGCCAGTTGTGCTCGTAGGTGCGATGAGAAATAGCGGCTCACTAAGTGCAGATGGCCCGCTCAATTTATTTAACGCTGTAAATGTAGCTATCAGCAAAGATAGCGTAGGCAAGGGCGTTGTGGTTACTATGAATGATGAAATTCACGCTGCTAGAGAGGTGACAAAGACCAACACTACAGGCGTTGATACATTTAAATCACCAAACAGCGGTAAGATCGGCACAGTCTTTTATGGCAACGTAAAATACTATATGAATCCGATCAGAAAACACACAGCAAAATCAGCATTTGACCTAGAGGGCGTAAAAGAGCTTCCAAGAGTTGATATCATCTACTCTCATGCAAACGACAACCCTGACTTTGTAAACATAGCTGTTAAAAACGGCGCAAAAGGTATCATCAGCGCTGGTCTTGGCAACGGCAACCCTTACTTTAGCGTACTTGACGCACTTGGTGAGGCTTCAAAAGCTGGCGTAGTAGTAGTTCGCGACTCACGTGTAGGAAGTGGTGAGACGACCATGAACGGCGAAGTAGACGACGCAAAATACGGCTTTTTAACAAGCGATAATCTAAACGCGCAAAAAGCTAGAGTGCTTTTGATGCTTGCGCTTACAAAAACAAGCGATAAAGCCAAAATTCAAGAGTATTTCTTAACTCACTAAAAAAGAGGCGGCTTAGTCCGCCTTTTAAATTTAAGCTATAAATTTGATCGCTGGATCTGATTTATAGCTTAAATTTTTATATTTGTTAGCTAAATTTCAAGGCTTTTTATGGACTTCTTACTCTTTTTCGCCACGCTTGCTCCTATCTCGCTAATGCCAGGCATCAACATGACCTATGCGATGAGTATCGGTATGAGCTTTGGTTATAAGCACTCGCTTATTATGATGACCGGACAGCTTCTTTCGCTTGCTTTCGTGGCATTTTGCTGTATGCTTGGCGTGGGCGCGGTGCTTCATCATTTTGAGTATGCATTTAAGGCGCTAAACATCATCGCAGGGCTTTATATGCTCTATCTTGGCGCGATGCTTCTTTTTGGCAAGGGTGAGCTTAGTATTACGAACGTCTTAAATTTACCAAGTAAAAAGCAGATGTTTATAAACGGCCTCATCATTTGCGTCACAAATCCAAAGGCATGGATATTTTTCTCGGCTTTACTGCCTACATTTTTGGATAAAGACGATCCATTTAGCCTAACTCGTATGTGCGTAATCACGACAACGCTCGTTTTTATCGAGTTTTGCTCGCTAAATATCTACGCGCTTGGCGGAGCTATGTTAAAGAAATTTTTACAAACGCACCTAAGGCTACTTGAAATTTGCACCGCCATTATCGTCTGCACGATCGGAGTACTTTTACTTTTTAGATAAATTTAGCCTCTTTTTATATAGCTTGGCTAAAATTTGCTCGGTTTGCGCTACATTTTTGGCAAAAGGAGAAAAAGATGAAAAAATTTCTATTTATACTTACAAATCAACCATACAACGGTACCGATAATGCTTACAACGCATTAAGGCTAGCTAAAACGCTAAAAGAAAAAGGCGAAGAGGTTAGAATTTTTCTAATGAACGACGCGGTCGATCTTGCGCGAAATAGCACCAAAAAGCCGGAAGACTACGACGTAGATCTAGTAGCGATGTTAAAGGAGCTTTACGCTAGCGGCGCTATGTTAAAGGTTTGCGGTAGCTGCCAAACGAGGTGCGGTTTGCATGCGGGAGAGCCTTATTTCGAGGCTGAAGTGAAAGGCAGCATGGATATCTTGTCCGAGTGGGTTAGGCAGTGCGATCAAGTGATGACGTTTTAGAGTAGGCGAAAGAGAATTTATGAGCGTAACATTTAAGATAAAAAACAAAAAGAAGCTTTTCGGCGGATATGAAAAGGCGCTAAGCGAGCGCGAAATTTCAGAGTTTATAGAGGGATTTTGCTTTTTTAATAGCCAAAATGACGAGCCGAGCGAGCTTTCGCTAAACGAAAACGTGATGATTGCAGGCGTATGGCAAAAGAGCGCTCGCGGCTTTGAGCTAAGCTACGAAGACGGCAAATATATCGTTCGGGTCTGTACTCCAAGCGGCGTTGGCGACTGGCAGACGGCGATTTTGTTTCTTTCTAAAATTTCAGCCAAAACCGGCTCGAAAATAGAACGCGACAATGAAGAAATTTACGATAGCGAGCAAATTTTAAAATTTGATTATGAAGCCGACATAATGTGGGGACTTGAAGCTCTAAAGGACGCAAAAGAGAAAAATCAAATGCTTTATATCTCTGGCCTGGAGCGTGACGTGGCGTTTGATGCGGTTATGATAGATGAAATTTTTGCAAGCGCTAGCCCTGCGGCTAAATTTGATGAGATGATGAGGCGGGTGCAGTATCTTGACGCTTATAGCGCAAGAGAGAATTTATACGAAGATAAAGACGGCAGCGAAATTTTTGGCGCATATACGCTTAGCGAAAATTTACCGACTATCTTGCCTTACGCCCCCTCTCCTTCGTGGCAGGCGCAAGAAGTTCTAGGAGAGCGCAAGGTCTCGCGCTGGATACTTATGCTAGTAGTCGGCGTAGACGATAGGGACGCGCACGTGTTCGGCGAATGCGAATACAATGCCTTTATGGCAAATTTACCAAAAGAAAAATATCGCTTCATAGACGCCGCAAATATACTGGTTGAGCCGCTTAGCGAAGAAGAGATGAGAGAAATTTTAAAAAAGGCAAACGAAGCTTAAGTTAATAAACTGCCGAAATGAAAATTCGCCTCAGACTTGCTTAAAAATTTAAGTCAGTTTCAGGCGCGGATTTAAACTCGTAAAAGCTAGGATTTTACCGGTATTGCCGCCTTTTAGGCTAAATTAGGCGAAATTTAGCCTAAACTAATCTAGGATTTGCGTGATTTGAAAAAGGATAAAAATGAAAATTTTAAAGGCTATTTTAGCGGCGGCATCGGCGGTTTGCTATCTAAACTCGGCCGTTTTACCGCAAAGCGATTGGAGCAAAAGGGAGCTAAAAGGCGAGGTTAAGAGCATGACGGCTACGGAGTATGAATACTCAATGGATGGCTCCGGGACGCTAGAAAATACGCGCGTAAAGCGAACGGAGTTTAACGAAAACGGCTATATAGTGCAAGAAACCGAGCATATAAACGGCGCGCCAAACGGCTCGGTTTTGTTTGAGTACGGCAAAGACGGGCTAATACGCAAAAAATACCAAGATAGCGCCGTTTATCTCTACGAATACGAATTAGACGGCGAAAATTTAGTCGCAACGGCCAAAGAGCAGCATGTTGAGGATAAATTTTACCCGCGCACGGAGAAAATTACCTACGGCAAGGACGGCAAAATGATCGCTCGGGCGGCGTATTCCGGCGGGACGCTAGTGACGGACGATAGCTACGTCTACGACGAAAAGGGCGTTTTAACGCGGATAGAAAATAATATGGAGCCGCGCCACGCCATAGTGATAAGCTTCGAGCGCAAGCCAAACGGCGAATACGAAAAAATCACGCAAGCTCCTGGCTCAAAATGGGTTTATTACTACGCCGCAAACGGCGACGAGATGGAGTATACGTCGGTAAATTACTTCGGCTCCGAGGCAAAAATCTGGCAAATCTTGCAGTTTAAAGACATAACGAGGGACGAGCGGGGAAATTTGACGCGTAAAACCTCGGTCAAATTTAAGCCAGCGGACAAATACTACGAAAACGGCGATATAACGGAAATCGGCCTATATAAAAAGCTGGAAATCAGCTATGAATACTACTAAAGTAAATTTTTGAGCTAAGGTTATTTTTCCGAAAAAATTTCGCCGTTTATTATAGATTTAACTGTTAAAAACCCGACTATCAAAATCGAAGCGACTAGAGCCGCAAAAGCGCCGACTCCTAAAACTAAGTAAAAATCGCTTTGCGTAATTTCGTAAGCTTTTAAAAACGCTATGGAGCTAGCGGCCGTCGGGAAGGTAAAAGCCCACCACGATAGGGCGAATTTGAGTTTAATAAATCTTTTATACGAAAAAAGTATAAGCGCCGCAAAAAACACGTTTATATTAAGCAGTATCGCCGCAAAAGCGTCGAATCGCTCGGTTAGCTTTACGTATCCCAAAAATGCCATAGCCGGCGGCGCTAGCGTAATGACTAGCGTCGGGACGAATTTGTCGGCTAACTTATCGCAAAAAACTAATCTGTAAAATATAACGGCGAATAAAATAATCCAGAAAAATAGCCCCAAACTAAAATAATACCAGATCGCTTGAGATTTTTCGGCTATGATCGGAATTAGCAAGTTGCCCACTACCGGGATAAACCATGCCGGATTTAGCGTCGCGATATCGAATTTTTCGTCGATCCAAAAAGAAATTACGTAAAGCGTAAAAATCGTCTGCAAGCCTAAAGCCGCGTAAAAAAGCGAGTAGTATAGTCGCGGCGCGTCTTTGTAGGCAAGAGCTAAAAGAAAAAGCGAGATGATAAATCCGCCGAAAAAATTTATCTTTATAGGGTGCGAAAATTCGGCCTTTGCTTCTTCTTTAAATTTTAAAAGCTTAAAGAGGTAAAACGCCGAAAGTAGGCAAAATACCGTGCAGTCTAGCGCTCTAAGCGCCGAGAATATCTCGCTGGGTAAATCAAATATTTCGCTTAGTTTCTTATAGGCCGCGCAAAGCCCGCCAAGCCCCATAGTACCGGCAAAAAGCATAATCGGTAGCGATTTTATTTTGCTTTGCGAGTCGTTTTTCTTAACGTCGTGCATTGTTTTTCTTTTCGTATTAAATTTTTATGCAATATTACCTATAATAAGGTTAAATTTTTGTAACGAAGTCACGAAAGGGCAAAATGCTAAACGAAGAGTTAAAAGAAATTTTGCGCGAGAGATTTACGAATAATTTTGATCTAGCAAGCGAGGATCTAAATGCGATCTTTGCTAACGCGTATCTAAAAACCGTAAAAAAAGGCGATATATTTTACTCCGGGAACGATTGCTTCGGATTTATACTTATACTAAAAGGCGTTTTAAGGGCGTTCGTGTCGTCTAGCGCCAAGGAAATAACGATATTTAGGCTAACCAAAGACGAGAGCTGCGTGCTGTGCGATACGTGTTCTATAAATTCTCTAGAAAATAAAGTAAGCGTCGAAATCGAGCAAGATAGCGAGATTATCGTTATTCCGGTGCGAATTTACAAACCTCTTAAAGAAAAATATCCGAGCATTTTAAATTTTACTCTAAAAATCGTAGCCGATCGGTTTGCCAGAACGATAAACGTTATGGAACAGGCTTTGTTTTCGCCGCTTTCGGCGCGGATTATGAATTTTTTATCCCAAAGCATCGAAAATCTAAACGAAAATTTTATAAAAATAACGCACGAAGAGCTGGCGAATCATCTAGGAAGCGCTAGAGAAGCGGTATCTAGGGTGTTAAAAGAGCTTGAGAGAAGCGGGCAAATAACGCAAAGCCGCGGCGAAATAAGGCTGGTTTCTTAAAATTCTCGTTTTAAGGTAACTTTGTTACGGAGAGAACGGCCTTTTTTAGGTAGCATTTCATAAACTCGTTTAAAAGGAGAATTTATGAAAGGCCTGCAAAGAAGAGACGCTTTAAAGCTAATGGGGGCCGCGGGACTAGCCGCGAGTATGAGCGGTTGCTCGGTAACGGGTGGCGAAAACGACGATATAAATTCTAAAATCGTCATAATGGGCGCGGGACTTAGCGGTATCGCGTTGGCGGCTAAACTTAGAAGAGATACGCCTAACGCCAAGGTAATTCTCGTGGATAAAGACGAGAAATTTTACTATCAGCCGGGCTTTACGCTAATCGCCGTCGGAATTTACGAAGCTAGCGACGTCGTTTACGAAAAAGCGGATTATATCCCGCAAGGAGCCGAGTGGATACGCAAAAACGTATCGGAGATAAAGCCCGAAGCCAATCTGCTCGTCTTAGACGACGGGAGCGAGCTAGGGTATGATTATCTAATCGTAGCAAGCGGCGTGGAATACGATTTTGAAGCCGTTAAGGGGCTGAGCTTAGAGGATATTAACGATACGAGCGGCAACATATCCTCCGTCTACACTCTACAAGGCGCCGTAAAGAGCAACGAGCTGATGAAAAAATTCTCTCAAAACGGCGGTGCAGCGGTATTTTGCGATCAAAAAACCCCGATGAAATGCAGCGGCGCTAATAAAAAAGTAACATGCATGAGCGAAGATAGGCTGAGGTTGGCCGGCAACCGCGATAAAGGCAGCGTTAATCTTTACGTCGGCGGCGGCAAGCTTTTCGGCGATCCGACTTATGCCGCGGCGATGACTCAAATAATGATAAAAAGAAAGATAAAATTTAATCTTCGCCACCAAATCGTAGCCGTCGATAAAAGCTCAAGTACCGCCACTTTCGAGTTTTGGACGGCGTATAGACAAAACGGTGAAGATAAAATCGCGTCCGAGCTAATCGACGTAAAATACGACTGGCTTCACCTGCCACCTAAGCAAAAAGGAAGCGAAATTTTAGCTCGCGCCGGCCTAACCAAAGAGGGCGACAAGCTAAATTTTCTAGCCGTCGATAAATACAGCCTGCAAAGTACAAAATTTAAAAATATATTCGGTATCGGCGATATTTGCGGATTTGCGGCCGGCAAAACGGGGGCTAGCGTTAGGAAAATGTATCCGATCTTAGCTAAAAATTTAGCCGACACGATAAAAGGACGAGAACCTAGCGAGAAATTTACCGGATATACGGCTTGCCCATTTATCACCAAATACGGCAAGGCCATAATGGTAGAGTTCGACTGGGAGGGAACGGCTCCGACGCTAGAGTGTTTCGGCGCTACTAGAGAGAGCTACATGAGTTGGCTGGTTAAAATTTACGGATTTAAACCTATGGTTATGAACGGAATGCTAAAAGCTTTAGCTTAAAGGAGATAAAATGAGCGTTTTAGATAAAACTATACGTTTGATTATAGCGGCGATTTGGTTTTTTATTTTCGGATTTATTTGCGACTGCTGGTTGTGGACGGTCGGGCTAATTCCGCTTTTAACGGGATATTACGGCTACTGCCCGCTCTATAAAATTTTTAAAAAGAGGTAAAAATATGGTAAGCGTAAAAAGTAGAATTATTAGGGTCGTACTGGGGCTGATTTTTACGGTAGCGGTTTGGTATTTTTACGAGAGCTACTGGGCGTTAATCGGGTTAATCCCGATTATTGTCGGCGTTACGGGTTTTTGCCCGGCGTGTAAATTCCTGGGTAGGTGTTCTTTAAATTTAAAAAAATAAAAGGGGCGTTAAACGCCCTTTGCCTTGCTCTTTAGCCGTTTGGGCCGCAAATTTTATTCGCCGTTTGATGAATTATTTAGCTACTTTTGGCTAAAATCTCGAAAATTTAAAAAAGGCGAAACGATGAATAAAGTTTGGAAATTCGGCGATAATATCGATACCGATATAATTATCGCCGCCAGATACTTAAATACTTCCGACGAAAATATCTTAGCAAAACATATAATGGAGGACGCCGATCCTAATTTTAGCGCCAAGATAGATAAGGGCGACATTATCGTAGCGGGCGAAAATTTCGGCTGCGGCAGCTCTCGCGAGCACGCTCCTATCGCGCTTAAAGCCGCCGGCATTGGTGCGGTGATAGCTAAAAGCTATGCGAGAATTTTTTATAGAAATAGCTTTAATACGGGACTTTTGATACTTGAGATCAAAGAAACGGACGAGATAAACGAGGGTGATGAGCTAAAAATAGACGTAGATAACGGCGCGATCATAAATTTAACCAGCGGCAAAGAGTATAAATTTAGCCCTATACCGCCGTTTATGCAAGAGCTTCTAAACGCCGGCGGACTTATAGAATACGCAAAAGTAAAGTTGGATTAAATAATGAGAGAATATAAAATTTGTGTTATAAAAGGCGATGGCATTGGCCCTGAGATCATAGATGAGGCGATAAAAATTTTAGATGTTGTTAGCGCTGAGTTTGGGATAAAATTTGAGTACGACTACAAGCTTATGGGCGGTGCAGCTTATGATGTATTTGGCGTGCCTTTGCCAGATGAGACGCTTAACTCTGCTCTAAACTCTGATGCTGTGCTTTTTGGAGCGATCGGCGGCGAGAAGTGGGATAGCTTGCCAAGACATCTAAGGCCAGAGAGTGGGCTTTTAAAGATTAGAAAAGAGCTTGAAGCTTATGCAAATTTACGTCCAGCCATTGTTTTTGATGAGCTAGTGGATGCTAGTACACTAAAGCCAGAGGTTTTAAGAGGCGTTGATTTTGTCGTGGTTCGTGAGCTAACGGGTGGACTTTATTTTGGACAGCCACGTGAAAAAGGCGAAGATAGAGCGTTTAATACGATGGTTTATTCTAAAATGGAGATCGAGCGCATCGCAAAGATCGCTTTTGAAACAGCAATGCTTCGCAAGAAAAAGGTCTGCATGGTCGATAAGGCAAATGTGCTTGAGACAAGTCAGCTTTGGCGTGAGGTGACTAGCGAAGTGGTTAAAAATTACCCTGAAGTAGAGCTTAGCTTTATGTACGTCGATAACGCAGCGATGCAGCTAGTAAGAGCGCCAGCAAATTTTGACGTCATCCTTACTGAAAATTTATTCGGCGACATCTTAAGTGACGAAGCGAGTATGGTCTGTGGCTCGATAGGACTTTTGCCAAGCGCTAGTATGGGTGGCAAAGTGGGAATTTATGAGCCAATTCACGGCTCAGCTCCAGACATCGCAGGGCAGGGCATAGCAAATCCAATTGCAACAATTTTAAGTGCAGCGATGATGCTAAGATACGCATTTAGTGAAAATGAAGCCGCAGATGCGATAGAAAATGCTGTGAAAGAGGCACTTGCAAAAGGTTACAGAACAAAAGACATCGCTGCTTTTAATGCAGTTGAAATTTGCTCAACTAGCGAGATAGGCGATGTTATCGCAGGATTTATCAAAAAATGAAAAACACAATCACTGAAGCACTGATCTACGAAGCTCAGGGGCTAAAAGATGATGCACTTGAAATTTATAAAAATATCTTAAAGCAAGATCCGTCAAACAAAGATGCCCTTAGCGCGATAAACCGTCTGAGTGGACTTCGCAAAGAGCGAGCGATAAAAAACGAGCAGATGAAAGAGTTTTTTATAGCGATGAAAAGTGACGAAGAGATAAATGAATTTAAAAGGTGGTTGATAAGATTATGAAGCTTGATGATATCGCTAGAATGGCAATCAGTGAGGTTAGCGCTGAGCTTGAAAAAATAGAAGCACTGCAAAGTAAAAAGCAAGAAGAGCTTGAGCGTGAGAATCTAAAAAAAGAGCTTTTGGCCATAGAGTCTAATGAAAATACACTAAATAACGAGCTAAAAGTTGAGACAAATTTACAAAATGAGCAAGTGTTTGAGGTAAAAGAGGAGCCAGCAAGTCTAACAAAAAGTAGAGAGGTGAGCGAAGAGAAAATTTTCTTAGCAAACCTTGCTGAGCGCATAGAAGTGCTTTTTGAAGGGCTTAAACAAACTAGTGAACAAAATCTTGCTTCAAGGCTTGAGCTAACGACAAAATTTTTAGAATTTACCCTTGCAAATATCGAAAATAGACTCCAAAATCTCTCAAAATAAGCCATTAGACGGCTCAAAAAATGAGATAAAAATCAAAAATGAAATTTATAAAAATAGCGAGCTAGACTTTTTTAGATCGCTATTTGCCCCATTTACTTCACGTGTTTATCTAGTTGGTGGCTGCGTGAGAGATGCGTTCTTAGGGCGAGAAATTTATGATTATGACATCGAAGTTTATGACATAAAGCCCGCTAAATTTAATGAGCTAATGGCTAGCATAGGCGCTAGCGGTGTTGGTAAAAGCTACTTTATTTACAAATACAAAAACTACGATATTGGGCTTCCAAGAAGCGAGAGCAAAACTGGAAATTCACACAAAGACTTTGCAGTAAGCTATATTAATGATCCCAAAATGGCGAGCCTTAGGCGAGATTTTACGATAAATGCCATGATGATGAATATCTTTAATGGAGAAATTTTAGACTTTTACGGTGGAAAGCAAGATTTAGCAAACAAGACATTAAGGCACATTGATAGTGAAAAATTTAAAGAGGATCCGCTAAGGGTACTTCGTGGCGTGCAGTTTAGCTCTAGGCTTGACTTTAGCATAGCTGATGAGACGCTAGCTCTTATGAAAAGCCTTAGTTTGGAGCATCTAAGCAGAGATAGGATAAATACTGAGCTTATTAAATTTTTTCGTGCAAAGTATCTAGAAAAAGGAGCTTACTATCTTTTTGAACTTGGACTTTTTAAAGAAATTTTTGGTGTGCAAATTTATAAAGATGATGAGTTTTTGGCTGAGCTAAAAAGTGCTAGAAATTTTGTGGATGATGAGAGATTATTTTTGTATCTTTTGTTTGGTAAATTTGAGCTTGACGCAAAAGAAATTTTAGAGAAAATGCGTCTACCAAAGAGCTACTTTTCTATCTTGAAGCAGCCTTATTTTAAGGATATACCAAGCGATAAAGAGCTAATGCAAATTGCCCTAAATATGCCCATAAAATCATGGCTTGGAGCTTATAATAAAGAGCGGATAGAGCGTGCCAAGAAGCTTGGAATTTATGAGGCAAAATTTGATGCGAAAGTTGATGTGGCAGAAATTTTATCAGCTGGTTTTAAAAACGAAGATATCGCAAAAGAGATAAAACGTAGGCAAGAGCTTGAAATTTCAAAATATCTAAGCGAGCGTAAGCCTAGAAAAGATTAGTCTTTAAAACTCTTAAAAGCCCATTTTGGCTAAAATAGGCTAGTTTATAACACTTTTTAAGGCAAAGAAAGCTTATGTTTAACATAGTCCTGGTTCATCCTCAGATACCGCAAAATATTGGAGCTATCGGTAGAATGTGCGTTAATGCAAATTTAAAGCTACATATCGTTAAACCCACCGTGTTTGATTTGAGTGAAAAGGCTGTTAGACGAGCAGGGCTTGACTACTGGAAAATTTTAAATCCAAAAATTTGGGATAGTTTGGAAGAATTTTTAGAAGCAAACTTAAGCCACAAGGATAGATTTTTCTTCGCTACCACAAAGACAAATAGGCTTTACTACGAGGCTAGGTTTAAGCCAGGAGATTTTATATTTTTTGGTGGTGAGAGTACTGGGCTGCCAAGAGAATTTATGGATATAAATTTTAAAAACGCCATAACCATACCAATGGGAAAAGAGGGCAGGAGCTTAAATTTAGCTATGAGTGCTGGCATTATCGCTTATGAGGCGATCAGGCAAAATATCACTGAATTTGACTTTAGGAGTGAGATTTGAGAGTAGTTTTTGCTTTGATTTTTACCATTTTGGTGGCATTTGCGAGTGAAATTAGCATCGCAACTTATAATGTGCAAAATTTATTTGATTGCAAAGATGATGGTAGCGAGTATCTTGATTTTAAAGTAGGCGTATCAAAATGGGACTGCGAGGCGGCTGATTCAAAACTACAAAGAACAAGACAAGTCATAAATGCACTAAATACTGACATTATCGCACTTCAAGAGATCGAAAATGAACAAGTTTTAAAAGCTCTAGTAAGTGATAGCGAGTATAAATTTGTAAGCTTTACAAAAGAGAAAAACTCGCCTGTTGGGCTTGGACTTATTTCAAAGTTGCAGCCAAGTGGCAGTGAAGTTTTTAAAGTTCCAAACGTAAAGACAAGAAATATTTTAAAGGTTGTTTTTGAGAAGGAAGGCAAGAAATTTAGCATATTTGTAAATCACTTTCCAACTTATAAAAATGGCATAAATATGCAAAAAAAGGCTGAAAAAACGTTAAGAACGGCTCTAGGCAAAGAGAAAAATGCGATTATTTTGGGTGATTTTAACTCGCCCTTTGGACAAAAATCCATCCTAAATGACATCATTGCAACGAGAAATTTTTATGATCTTTATAAAGAGCTTGAGCCAAAAGATAGATATTCTCACGCAGTACATGGCAAAAAAAGAGCGATTGATCATGTTTTACTTTCACCTAGTTTTATGGAAAATGGCGATCTAAGTTATGTTAGTGGCAGTTTTGAAGTCTTTAAACCAAACTTTGCAGTCGATGAAAAAGGCTTTGCAAAGAGCGACCTTTACTCGGATCACTTTGCATTAAAGTTTAAAATTTCAACTGATCCAAGCCCAGTAAAAAAAGGCTTTGTGAGTAAAATTTTTAAAAAAAATGAAAACAAAGCCAATAAAAAAATAAGCGAACAAAACTATAAGACGGCTGATGTGGATACGCTTTTTGATCACCCAGAGGCAGTTCCAGCAGTGATTGAAAAAGCGGTTGTTATCTTAAAAGATAAACATGGCTTTATTATCTCGAAAAATCACCGCGGAATTTATGTTTATGATCCTAAAAATAGCGTTATTGTAGGCGAAGAGCTAGATATTTTAGTAAGGCGAATGAAAATTTATAAAGATGCGCTTGAAGTCAGCTCTTATGAGATCATAAATGAGCACGGCACAAAAGATATTAGCGAAAATTTACTAGATGCATCGCAATTAAGCGAAGCTAGAAGTGGCGATGTCTTTGCTAAAATTTCGGGCAGACTAGAGAGGGGCTATCTGCATACACCATACGGTAAGATCAGGGTTTATAGCAAGAAAAAGCTAAAAGATGGCGAGTATAGTTTTGAAAACGCGAGAGTTAAAATTTACAAGAGAGAAAACCAAATCGTTGTGGAGTAGAGAGTGCAAATTTTAGATATTTTTATGATTACGGCGTTTGTTTTATTTCTTATTTTTATGATAAGAGGCGTCATTTTGCAGTCACAGGAGAAGGAGAGGGCAAGAAAAATGGTAAGAGAAAAAAGAGAAAATTTTAATAAAAAGAGTGAAATATGAAAGAGTTATTATTAGAAATTGGAGTTGAGGAGCTTCCAGCGATACCGTTTTTAAGGGAGCTGTCAAATATCAATACTAAATGGCAGGCTGTACTTGAAAAATATAATCTTGTAAGCCCTTTTAAATTTTATTATACGCCGCGTCGTTTGGTCTTTTTTCATGAGAAATTTCCACAATCTCAGCCTGACAGCGTGGCTAGCTTTATCGGTGCGCCAAAGCAATTTGCGCTAAAAGACGGAGTCTTTACAAAGGCAGCACTTAGCTTTGCAAATAAATGCGGCATAAGCGAGAGCGAGCTTAAATTTAAAGAGATAGACGGCAAAGAGGTGCTTTACTACGAAAAAGAGGTAAAAGGCGAGCCGGTTGCTAGGATAATGGGCGACATGGTTGAAGAGTTTTTAAAGAGTCTTAACTTTGGCAAGTCTATGCGCTGGGGCAACGGAGAGTTTGAGTTTATCCGTCCGATAAGATCGTTTTTGTGTTTACTTGGTGATGAAGTCATAAAATTTAATAAATTTGGCGTAGAGAGCGGTGATTCAACCTATCCACATAGAAGCATTAGCTATGACAAGATAAAAATTTCAAATATAAAAGAGTATTTTGAAGGCTCAAAGAGCCGTGGTGTCGTGCTTGAAGCGGATGAGAGAGAAAAAATAATCCTTGATGAGTTTGAAAAAATTAGCCAAAAAAGCGGGATAAAGATCGAAATCGATAAAGACTTGTTAGCTGAAGTCGTGGCGATCACTGAGTATCCAACAGCCCTTCTTGGCTCGTTTGAAGAGGAATTTTTGGAGGTGCCAAGCGAGGTTATTATCACTTCGATGAAAGAAAATCAGCGCTACTTTCCAGTCTTTAAAGATGGCAAGCTCGCAAATGGCTTTGTGGTTGTTAGCAACGCCATCACGCAGGACTACTCGCTCATCATCAAAGGCAACGAAAAGGTGCTAAGGGCAAGGCTAAGTGATGCGATGTTCTTTTGGCAAAGCGACCTATCGCACGAATTTAGCCCAGAAAAACTAAAAAATATAACATATCTAAAAGAGCTTGGAAGTATCTACGAAAAAGAGCTTAGAGAGCTAAAAGTAGCTAAAAAGCTTGCTAGCAACTATGACGAGCTACTCAAAAAAGAAGCTGGCGAGTACGGGGCTAAGCTAGAGCGAGCTGTAATGCTAAGCAAGGCCGATCTTACAACGCAGATGGTTTATGAATTTACCGAGCTTCAAGGCATCATGGGCGCTTACTACGCAAAGGCTAAAAACGAGGATGAAGACGTCGTTTTAGCCATAAAAGAGCAGTATCTGCCAGATGGTGAAGAGGCGCAGTGCCCAAGCAAGGTCTTTAGCTCGGTTGTGGCACTTTCAAATAAGCTTGATACGCTAATGGGGCTCTTTAGTATCGGTAAAATCCCAAGCGGCACCAAAGATCCATACGCTCTAAGACGTGCGGCTAATGGCGTGATAAAGATCGTTTTGGCACATAATTTGAAATTTAACGTAAAAGAAATTTTAGAAGATATCGCAAAAGATTATAAGAAATTTGACGTTGAAGTGCTTATAAATTTCATCCTTGATAGGCTCTATACCTTCTTTGATGCAAATGCTTCTATTGTAAAAGCGTGCATAAAAAGCGGCGAGAAAGATATCTTGGAGCTAACCAAGATGATAGAGGCACTTGCTAAAATTTCTAGTGAGCCAAATTTTCGGGAGAATTTCTCGACATTCAAGCGCCTTGCAAACATCATAAAAGATGATAAATTTAGCAAGGTTGATGAGAGTCTCTTTGAGATAGATGCTGAAAAGACCTTAAATGATGCATTTAAAGCGGTCGATAAGAGCCTAGCGTATGAGCCAAGGCTAAAGGCGCTATTTGCATTAAAACCACAGATCGATGAGTTTTTTGACAAAGTTATGATAAATGTTGAAAACGAGAAAGTGCGAAACAATCGCATCGCAATCATCGGTCAAATTTATAGTGAGATATTAAAAGTAGCTGATATAAAAGAGATCAGCTTTTAAATTTGCGCCAGCTTCAGGCTCTTGCCTAGGCTGGCTTTAAATTTACTACCTAAAGATATCAAATTCTGGCTCATAGGCCTTAGTTTTTACCCCAAAATATCCAAGAACTGAGCTAAATATAAAATCATGCGAAAGGCTCTCATCTTTTCTAGTTTTTAGCCTTTTTAAAAGTTCGCTATCGCTTGAAAAGACGATGGCTGGGATGTGTTTTTGCTCGTCTGGAGCGATGGAGTAAGGCAGACCATGTAAATATATACCGTTTTCACCTAGGCTCTCTCCGTGATCTGAGAAAAAGAACATGGCAACTTCAAATTTATCTTTTCTTGCTTCAAGGGCGTTTATTAGCTCGCTTTGTAGATAGTCCTCGTATAAAATAGTGTTGTCATAGGTGTTTGCTATCTCATCTGGCGTACATTTATTTAGCTCGGCAGTATCGCAAGTTGGGGTAAATTCTTTAAATTTGCTTGGGTAGCCTTTGTAGTAGATAGGGCCGTGCGAGCCTTGCAGATGTAGCACGATAAAGGTGGTGGAATTTGCATCTTCAATGACCTTTTTGGCCTCATCAAATATCACTTCATCAAAGCCTTCTGCTCTATGATCTGAAGTATGGTTTTGATTAAGATTGTCACAAACGCCCTTGCAACCGCCGCTATTGTTGCCAAAAAAGTATGTTTTTATGCCAAGTTTATTGATGATATCAACTAAATTTTCACGAGCTTTTGCTTCACGGTTACTAAAATTTTCTCGCTTTAAGTCTGAAAATAGGCAAGGCACACTAGTCTCTGTGGCTGTTCCACATGAGTAGAAATTTGTAAAACTTACCACGCCTTTTTGTTTAGTAAATTTATTCGTATCGTTTTTGGCGTAGCCATTTAGTGAGTAGTTTCTGCTTCTTTGCGTCTCGCCAACTATCAAAACTAAAATTTTCTTTTTGTCATCAGCTAGCGCCGCATCATCTGCTACATAGGTAAAAGGTAGTGGTTTTTGTATTATCGATTTTACTAGTTTTATAGCCGAGTAGATGGGATAGTATGGGAGCAATGCGGTTCTTAAATTCGAGTGTTCTCTAAAAAATGGTATAAAAATTTTAGACGTTAATGAAAATATGATAGCTATCGCAACTATAGAAAATGAGATAATTTTTGCTCTTAATTTAAGCTCATTTTTGAAATTACCATAGTTAATTTTTACAAATACTACATATACGCAAGGTAAGATGGTTGTAAAAATTATCCAAAAAATTAAACCTGTACCAAAGTAACTAAAGGCTTCTTTGGTATCGGTGTGTAGGACGTTTAATAACATATCTTTATCTATAATAACACCATATGCTTGCATAAAGTAAGCAGATATGCCACTTGCTAAAATCAAAATAATTGCAACTGGCTTTAGCAAAAAAGGTAAAAATAAAATACAAAAAATACTAGCGAAAACTAAGATAAAGACAATTGCAAATATAAGAAAAAAGAATATAGAAAAAGATAGTTGATTATTTTGTAGAAAGCCTGAAAGAACGCCTTTGTATAAAAATATATAATTTATAAAAAACATGTAAGCAGTAAATAAAATCAGAAACTTTAAAAAACTGATACTTTTAAATTTATTAATATTTAGCATCTTTTCAGCCTTTGTAAAAAGCCATAATAATAGGACTCAAATGTAAATGGCTAGAAATTTCAAATAAAAAATAAGATTATTTTTTCTTGCCTTTGGAGTTTTTTGCTTCAGCTTTTTTGACTTTCGCATTCTCTTTTATGCTAAGTTTTGCCTTAACTTTTTGCATATCGTTAAAGCCAATACCTTGGACTCTTTCAAGCTCATCGATGCTTTTAAATTTATGGGCTTTTCTGTATTTTATAATGTTTAACGCTTGGCCTTTACTTAGCCCAAGCCCCATTAACTCGTTTTTGCTGGCCGTATTTAGATTGGCGCCATATGCAATACTTGCGACTACTAAACAAAGTAAAATTTTAATCTTCATATTATCTTCCTAAAATAATAATCCATCGTTTTCTTGATCTTGTATGATGTCATTTGCTGGCATATTTTGAGGTAGTGGTGAGTCGTTTGTGTAGTATTCGTCACTGCCACCATAATAGCCTTTATAAACACCATCTGGCTGCTCAAATGCACGTCTTAAAGTAGGATAAAGCTTAATGTAGCCTTCCATAAATTTTTTAAACACAGGTGCTGCTGTCCTGCCGCCGCCTTCAATCTTTTTCATAGGGCTGTTGTCGTCATTTCCGTACCAGATTATCGCTTCGATATCAGGTGAGTAACCACAAAACCAAGCATCGATGTTATTATTTGTTGTGCCGGTTTTGCCTGCTATTTGGATGCCATTTATTTTTGCGTTACGTCCAGTACCATTATTTACGACATTTTGAAGAAGTGTCGTCATCAAAAATGCCTGTTCTGGTTTTAGCACCTGCTTTCTTTGTGGTTCATAATCCATCGACGCACCAAAACTATTTTCTATATGCTTAATAAGTGTTGGCT
Source organism: Campylobacter concisus ATCC 51562 (assembly GCF_000466745.1). Lineage (NCBI taxonomy): Bacteria > Pseudomonadati > Campylobacterota > Epsilonproteobacteria > Campylobacterales > Campylobacteraceae > Campylobacter > Campylobacter concisus. The sequence goes on from NZ_ANNI01000008.1 coordinate 96,011, forward strand.
CAACCATCTCGCCCTCATTTGGAAACATCGAGTAAAATTTTGCAAAATCAAGTGGCGAAATCCCAAAACTTCCAAGTGCGATAGATAAATTTTCAGGAATATCGTTAAAGCCCATATCAGTAAGCTGTTTACGAACCGAGCTAAGACCAAGATCGTTTAGCAAATTTATGGTTGCGAGGTTGCGCGACTGGGTTATGGCTGATTTTATAGTGATATAGCCTTGAAAGCCACCACTATAATTCTTTGGCGTCCACTCTTTGCCATTTCCCATGTCAAATGTCCTAGCGATATCAGCCACTTGAGAAACGACTGAGTAGCCGCTATCAAGTGCTATTTGATAGATAAACGGCTTAAAGCTTGATCCTGGCTGGCGCTTACTTTGAGTGGCGCGGTTATAGCTGCTTTTTGCGTAGTCAATACCGCCAATTAGTGCCAAAATTTGACCGCTTTGTGGATGAGTAACTACTATAGCTCCATTTAGGATTTCTGCATTTGCTTTTTTATCGCGTTTTAAAATTTCATTGTAGCCATAGACTAGAGCTTCTTGAGCGATCTTTTGAACGTTTAGATCAACTGTGCTTTGTATCTTATAGCCACCAGTTTTTATATCGTCAAATTTTTTAGAGGCCTCTTTTATTATCTCATCGACTACGTAAGGGGCTTTGTTTCTTGTGAGAGTATCGTCAAAGACTGCTGGTTCTTCAAGCACGCCTTTGCGGTACTCGTCCTCGTTTATCCAGCCGATGCTATACATTCTCTCAAGCACTCTATTTGCACGGCTAAGTGATAGGTCAAGGTGCTTTGTAGGATCATAGGTGCTTGGCGCTTTTGGCAAGCCAACTAGCATGGCAACTTCTTTTATGCTTAGCTCATTTAGCTCTTTTCTAAAATATCCCTCAGCTGCTGTTTTTATGCCGTAGTAGCCATGTCCAAAATAGACGTGATTTAGGTATCTTTCGATGATATCTTCTTTGCTAAGCTCGCTTTCAAGCTTCATGGCAAGCACGATCTCTTTTATCTTTCTTGTAAATTTCTTCTCACGGCTTAGAGCCAAATTTTTAATGAGCTGTTGTGTTAGTGTTGAAGCTCCCTCGACTAGTTTTCTAGCTTTAATATCTTTTATGGCAGCTCTTGCCATAGCTTCTATGTTTATGCCACCATGCTCAAAGTAGCTTGTATCCTCGATAGCTACGAGCGCTTCGATGACACGCGGCGGGATGTCGTTATACTTTACGTAAATTCTATTTTCTTCAAAGATATTTGCGATGAGTTCGTTGTTTCTATCAAAAATTTGCGTTGTAAGCTTTGGTTTATAATCAATAATAGCGTAAGCATCAAATCTAACTTGTGAGTAAAAATATAAAAATGCTCCGCCAAGCGAAATGGCAACTATAAAGATAAATGCCAAGATATATTTCATAAAAATGCCTTTAATATTTTTAAATTTAGTCCCATGGCCGTGCTGGTTTCGCCGTGTTGGGAGATGATGTATTTTTTATTAAAATTTTCTATCGTCATGGCTCCAGCCTTGCCTTGCCACTCATTATTTTTTATGTATTCATTAAGGTCATGCTCGTCAAATTTTTTAAATTTATACATAGTTTTACTTACGTTTATAAGCTCAAATTCGCCTAAAAATATCATCGCCGTATAGACGCTGCATTCGTTGCCACTTTGTAAATTTAGCATGGCAATCGCTTCTTTTTCATCCTTTGCTTTACCTAAAATTTTATCTCCACACGCCACACAGCTATCTGCAAAGAGTAAATTTTTAAGACCTATATTTTCTTTTAAAAATTGTTCTTTTTTAGCTTTTACGACATTTTGGACATAAATTTCAGGCTTTACGTTTTTTTCTATCTTGCTCTCGTCAAACTGGAAAGAAATTTGAGTGAAATTTATGCCAGCATCTTTTAATAAATTTGCCCTTGTTGGCGAGCTTGAAGCAAGTGTTATCATAAAAATACCTTATAGCTTATGCCAAGATAAATAGCTGCTAGGGAAGCTAATAAATTTAGCGGTGTGAAGTAATAAATTATAACGATCAAACTCTCATTTAGCTCGATCATTTCATGCGATCTTAGTGCTTTTAAGGCCTTTTTGTATCTATAAAATATATAACTTAAATTTAATAACAAAAATAGTTCTATTGCACATTTTGTTGCTACCATTGCACTTGCCATAGGATTTGTCAAATTTGTATCATAAAATCCAAAAATTATAACTATGCTTGTCGCTATCACGCAAAGGATTAGTATGAAAATCGCAATGCCAAAGCGTCTTATAATGTGAAGTAAGATGTGATAGCGTTCCTTGTCTTCAAATTTATTTTTTATAAAGTAACTTCCAACAAGCACAAGACCGGCTTGTAGCCCCACAAAAAGAGCTACAAAGCATACATGCAAAAATAGTACTACTTGGTCAAATTTTATAAAAGCTATATCGTAATGACTCATTTTTCTAAGGCTTGCCTTGCGTACTCAAGTGAGTCTTTTATCGCATCTTCTATCATTGATGCATCTTTGCCACCGGCTGTTGCAAAGTCATCTTTGCCACCGCCATTGCCACCTAGGATTTGCGCTGCAAATTTTACCCAAGCACCAGCTTTTAAAGGAGCATTTTTGACTCCAGCTGCAAGAGAAATTTTGCCACTCTCATCGGCTTGGATTAGCAAAATAGCAGCACTTTCATGCTCATTTTTAAACTCATCTATCAAGGTTTTTATATCTCCACCATCTACGCTTGTGACGCAAAGCTTGGTTTTATTTATATCTAAATAGACTAGCTCATGAGAATTTTTAGCATTTTTTAGTTTGTCTTTTAAAACTCTTAGTTCATTTTTTAGCTTTTTGACCGCATTTAGTGGCTCGGTGCTTTTTAGCTCATCTTTTAGCTCATCAAGCTCAGCTCTAAATGATTTTGCTAAATTTAGCGCAGCCCTTGAGCAAACAGCCTCAATACGCCTAACGCCAGCACTTACGCCACTCTCTTTTGTGATGAAAAACGATCCGATCTCGTCTATATTTTTCACATGTGTGCCACCACAAAGCTCTTTGCTGACGTCGCCAAAGCTAACGACTCTTACATTATCAGCGTATTTTTCATTAAATAGTGCGATAGCTCCACTATTTTTAGCATCTTCAAGTTTCATAAGTTCTGTTTTTGAGTTAGCACCATTTAGTATCCACTCATTTACTAAATTTTCAACCTTTGAAATTTCTTCGCTAGTAAGTGCTTTTGGATGAGAGAAGTCAAACCTTAGCCTATCTGCTTCTACACTTGAGCCAGCTTGAGCGATATGCGTGCCAAGCACGTTTCTAAGGGCTGCATGAAGTAAGTGTGTGGCGCTGTGGTGACGTGCGATCTGGGCTCTATCACTGCCCACTTCAAGCTCTACTTCATCACCAACTTTTAGCGCTGCATTAGTTTTTACTAAAGATAAATTTAGTCCATGAAATTTTTGCGTATCAAGCACATTTGCTTTGTCTACTATCTTACCGCTATCACCGCACTGACCACCACTTTGAGCGTAAAATGGAGTGACATCAAACATCACCCAACCCTCTTTGCCAGCATCTAAGCTATCTACATTTTTAAATTCCTCATCAAGTAGGGCTAGAATTTTACTTTTACTTTTAAGCTCTTCGTAACCTATAAATTTATTCTCGCCAAATTTCTCAAGTAGCTCTTTAAAATCGCCCTTTGCACTCTTGTCGCCACTGCCTTTCCAAGCAGCTTTTGCACGTGCTTTTTGCTCGCTCATAAGCTCATCAAACCTTGCCTCATCGACTTTTAAGCCTTTTTCTCTAAGCATATCAGCTGTTAGGTCAAGTGGGAAGCCAAATGTGTCATAAAGCTTAAACGCAGCCTCTCCACTAAAAATTTCTTTTGTATTTTTAAGCTCGCTCTCAAATAGCTCCAAGCCACTAGCGATTGTTGCCAAAAATCTCTCTTCCTCAAGCTTGATCTGCTCTTTTACAGTCGCTTTTTTCTCAGTTAAATAGGTGTAGTGCTCGCCCATAAGCTCGCAAACTTTATCGACAAGCTTATACATAAATGGCTCTTTTATACCTAGCAAGTATCCATGGCGGATCGCACGGCGTAAGATACGGCGAAGCACGTAGCCACGGCCTTCTTTATCAAATGTTGTACCTTGAGCTAGCAAAAATGTGACCGAGCGGATGTGATCGCTTATGACACGGTAGCTAGCGCCACTTTCATAGACGTACGGCTTGCCACAAAGCTTTGCTACTTCGTTGATGAGTGGCATAAAAAGTGTGCTGTCGTAGTTGCTAAATTTACCTTGCAAAATAGCAGTAACGCGCTCTAGCCCCATGCCTGTATCGATGCTTGGTTTTGGTAGTGGGCTTAGTTTGCCATCCGCGCTTCTTTCATACTGCATGAAAACAAGGTTCCAGATCTCTAAAAATCTATCGCCATCGCCACCCATGTAGTCTTCAGGTGTGTTAAAGTGTTCAGCCCCTTGATCGTAGAAAATTTCACTGCAAGGGCCACATGGTCCAGTATCGCCCATCTGCCAGAAGTTATCATGATCACCAAAGCGGTAAATTCTCTCTTTTGCGATGTGAGTGTTCCAAATTTCAAACGCCTCATCGTCGCTTTCATGAACGGTCACATAAAGCTTATCTTTTGGCAGTTTTAGTACTTCTGTTACAAATTCCCAAGCGTAAGCGATCGCCTCTTTTTTGAAGTATTCACCAAAGCTAAAATTTCCTAGCATCTCAAAAAATGTGTGGTGGCGCGCTGTGTAGCCGACGTTATCTAGGTCGTTGTGCTTGCCGCCAGCTCTTATGCAGGTCTGACAGCTAGTGCGGATAGGTGGTGTTGGGCGTGGCACTTCGCCTGTGAAAATGCTCTTAAATGGAACCATGCCAGCATTTGTGAAAAGTAGCGTTGCATCATTTGGCACGAGTGGTGCAGAAGCTACGACTTCATGACCTTTTGATTTAAAAAAATCAAGATATGCCTTTCTTATATCTAAATTTTGCATTTTTATCCTCGTTAGTTTTAAATTTTGCTCGATTTTAGCTAAAAATCGTTTGTAAATTTATAAAAAAATACAAAATTAATTTTTGCTTAATATATTTTATAAATTTATTTGTTTAAAAGCGATTTGCAATTAAAATATCTTAAAAATTTATAACTAAAAGGTCTTTAGTGAAACTCAGAATTGGCATTGTTGGATACAATCTAGTTGGCAAACGGCACTATATGGAGCTGAGGCGTTCTGACAAATTTGAAGTTTGTGGAGTTTTTGATAAAGAAAATAGAGATGATGCTTGCAGAGCTCCGTTTTTTGATGAGTTTAAGAAATTTATAGAAGTAGCCCAGCCACAAGCTGTCGTACTTTGTCTGCCTCAACATGAGATCGTAGAGGCTTTTTGTCAGTGTGCAAAATATTGCCAAAATATCTTGATTTCAAGGCCGATATTTAAAAGTGTAAGCGAGCTAAAAGAGATAAAATATGCTTCAGTGGTAAACAAAGTAAGAGTTTGTACTGGCGTTGATGAGCGCTTTAATCCGACCATCGTTTCATTAAAAAAGGCACTTTTAAAAGAAGAAGAAATTTATAGCATTTCAATTGCGCATTTTAGACCACTTTGCGAAGGAAATATTATAAATGAGCTTTCACTTTGCGATATAGACCTTGCGAAAAATTTAGTAGATAGTGAAATTTGTAGCTTTTTTTATACTCAGGCAAATAAAACAAATACCAAAATATGCGACAATGTTGGAATAAACATTAAAATGAAAAATCAAATTTTGGTGAGTATTACTGATTCTTTTTGCGGCTCTTTAGAGCGTTTTAAAATAGAAGTAAATGCCAAAGAAGGTGTTTATTTTGGCGATCTTATTGATTATAAGCTTCATAGGGTTAATGAAAATGGTCAGATGAATTTAAAAACCGATCCTTTAAACAATGAAATAAAAGCCCAATATGATGCCTTTTATGATCTTTGTCAAAGCGGCGAAAGTAGCGAGCTTTCAAGCATTGATGATGCGATAAAAATCAAAGAGCTATTTTGATGAAAAAGGCACTTTTGCTTTTGAATATGGGTGGGGCAAATAGCCTTGCTGATGTAGAAATTTTTCTAAAAAATATGTTTAATGACCCGTATATTTTGGGTATAAAGAATAAATTTTTAAGAAAATTTGTGGCTTTTATGATCACAAAAGGTAGGCTAAAAACAGCTAAGCATAACTACGAACAAATAGGTGGCAGATCACCTATTTGCGAGCTTACGGCTAAGCTTTGCGATAAAATTTCAAGCTTACAAAATGAGTTTGATGCAGTTGATTTTGCGATGAACTATACTTCACCATTTGCAAAAGATGTACTTAAAAAATATGAAAATTTTGATGAGATAGTGCTTTTGCCACTTTATCCTCATCATTCACAAACTACGATAACTTCGAGTTTAGATGATTTTAAAAAAGCAAAAGATGAGCTAGAGATAAAGGCTAAAATTTTGCTTTGCGGGCCATTTTATGATGATGAAATTTATAATAAAATCATAATCTCGCACATAAATGAAGCTATAAATAATATAGATGTAAGCGATGTGGAGCTTATCTTTTCGGCTCATTCGTTGCCTCAAAAGATTATCGATAAAGGCGATGTCTACGAAAAGCATATAAATGAGCATGTGCAAATTCTAAGCAAAATGATAAAAGATAACGGACTGAACTTCAAAGGGATAAATTTAGCCTACCAATCGCGCCTTGGCCCTGTAAAATGGCTAGAGCCCTCACTAAATGAAATTTTGGCAAAGTGTAAGAGTAAAAAGGCTCTTATCTATCCACTCTCTTTTTGTATTGATAACTCTGAGACTATTTTTGAGCTAGTTATTGAGTATGCAAAGATTGCAAAAGAGCTAAATTTTAGCTTCTACAAGGTTGTTTGGTGCCCAAATTTTAGTGATGAGTTTGCTGGTTTTATCTTACAAAAAGCAAAAACAGCTAAAGAGATTAACTTTTAGGAATAAATCTTGCTTATAAAATATATCTCAATACAGTAAAAGGAGATATATGAAGGTACAAAATAACGACATAATTGATTATTTATTGCAATCAGGCTCAATCAAAACTAAGAATAAAAAAAATAGTTTTGATGAAATTTTAAGCCTTGCTATGGACAAGATCGCAAGCGATGCAAAAATTTCAGATAAGGTTGAACAGTTTAAAAAAAGACTTACTGAAATCGGCGCAGTTGGTTTTATAAGTGAGCTAAATTCTAATAAAATAGAAGAAAAAATAGCCCAAAAGAAAAAGGAGCTAACTGAACTTCTAGGCATAGATGATCCCGCAAAAACACAGGATCAAAAAAATGAGCTACTTAAGATAATGGATAAAATTTTAAGTGATTACCGCAAAGAGCTAAATGTAGCACTTGCTAATCAAGCTCTGCTAGAGAAGCAAAAAAATCTTAATAGTAAGAGTAGTAGCTCGGTTAATCTAAGTTCTGTTTTAAATGAGCTAGGACTTGCTTAAAATTTATATAAAAGATATTTAAGCCTATATAACTTTGCCAAAAATCTATATTTTTACGGCAAAGTTATGCCAAATTTTATAGTAGCTCCGTATATTATTGCGCTAATTATTCCAGCAAAAAAGCCAGCTACCATATCATCGCCCATTACGCCAAGGCCACCTTTTACATTGCGGTCGATCCTGCCTATTATCGAAGGCTTTTTGATATCAAGCACTCTAAAAAGCACAAGTGAGAGTATTAGCTGAGAGATCGTAGCTCCGCTAATGGCAATAGCAAGCCAAACTCCAGCAACTTCGTCTATAACGATAAAACTTTCGTCGTGAGAATTTATCTTTTTTTCAAAATCATCTATAACGCTAATGCTTACCAAAAATAGCAAAATGCTAGCTAGAAAAAGTGTGGTTGATGATAAAAAATAAAGCACAAAATAAGCTACCACAGCACCAGCTATAGAGCCCCAAGTACCAGGCGCTTTTGGCAAAAGTCCAAATCCAAAAAAAGTTAAAAATAGTTTTTGCATAAATTTCCTTAAGTAAGTGATGACGTTTGATAAAGCTTCATAAGCTCTTCGTAAAAGTCACGGTCAGTTTTGTTTTCAAGCAGTCCCGAATTTACAAAAAGGTCATCGCAAAGCTTTTGCACGTCTTTGAAGCGATTTGTAAAGAGTTTGCTTAAAACCAGTGCAGAAATTTCTGGCCTCACAAGAATAGCTGGTGGCATAATGCCATTAAATAGCAGCTCCTTGATGACATCTGGATGATATTTGATCTGATGATGTTGTCCGTGCGGGCAACTTTTGGTGCTAACTAGCGTCTTGCATTTGTTGCAATAAACTAGCTCTGGCAGCACGATTACCTCTAAATTTAAGTCGTTTTTATAAATGTCAAGAATAGTATGAGCTTCATTGTGATCAAAAAACATTCCAATCCCTGAGTGGTTTTGTCCGATGACTAGCTTATTTGCCCCAAATCTTGAAGCAGCGATGCACTCAAGTGTTGGGTTTGCATGTGAGCTAAAAAGAGTCGTGTTTTTTAGAGCAAAGACAAAGACCTTTTTTGTCGGCAAATAATTTTGTATAAAATAATCCAGCACTTGCTTTCTAATCTCGTAATCAACGTGCTTTTCTTCGCGTGTTCGTATTAAAAAAATGATTACTAAATCAGCCTTGTCAATCGTCATTCTAACAAGGCGCTCGTGAGCTCTATTAAATGGATCAGCCGTTAAAAAGACCGCCGTTATCTTTTTAGCACCATCTTCTTTTATTAGATCATTTAGTGCATTTTTGCTTATTTGCATACTTTCATCATAAAGCTCAAATTTGCCACTAATACCGTATTTGCCTAAATTTAGCTCTTTATCATTGCTGGCTTCATTTGCTAAAAATATATTTTTAGCCCTCATGCTCTCGTCAAATTTAAAGATTTTAGCAACATTGATGTGCCCAACGATCTTACCATCAAGATTTAGATTTACCTTTTGTCCAGGAGCAAGCTTGCTAGCAATATTTTGATTTAGCTCGCCAAATGGAGCAAATCCAAAAGAATACGGCATCGGCTCGCCATTAAAATAGCCTTTTTTACTCACCTCTTTTATCTGTTCATCGTCCATCAGCGAGTCGTAATCTGAGAGAATTTTATTTTTTATTAGCTCCAAAGCACCAAAAACTTCGGTATTGATTGAAATTTCACTATTTTTTCTTGCTGACGTCATATTTCTTTCTCTTTTCCCAAAGTGATTTTCTAGAAATTCCAAGCTTCTTGCTAAGTTCTGTGTCAGGGAATTTATCTTGATAATTAACGATTATGTACTTTATATATTCATCGATCGTAACGATCTCATCGATATTGAAATTTTTATCGCGTCCTGAAAGCTCAAGCTCGTCAAATGGTGCTTTTTGTGCAAAATCGTTAGTTGAGATCGCGACCTTTTTCTTTTTGCAAATTTCTAAAATTTTCTCTTTTTCTTCTTGTTTTAGCTCCTCTAAATTTGTCATATAGATTAGCTCGTCACCATTTTTAGCTAGTGCCTTTTCAAGCTCAGAGAAACAGGCTTTGCCTAAAAATAAAAATGGCAATTTGCAAGCTTTTACATAGCTAAATATAAATTTATCGCTATATCCGCTTTTGCTCGATTTTAAAAGCAGTGGAAATTTTATCTTTTTTGCCTCAAAGCTAGAAATTTCATACTCTTTTAAAGCGTAATTTACATAGCTTTCGTAATTTTTGATCTCGTTTTTGAAATTTCTAAATTCCTCAAAATGCTTTATCTTTCTAACTAGCTCTTCTATCATAAATGGCTTTTGGATGTAATCAACCGCACCTGCTTGGATCGGTTTTAGTACAGTGTCGCTATTGATATAAGCGATTAGTAAGATGATGATAGAGCTTTTAAATTTCTCTATGACTGGGTAGAAGTCTTGCCCTGGGAGTGTGGTAGAAAGTAACACTACATCAAAATTTTCAAACTTTAATGCTTCTTTTACGCTTTTAGCGATCTCGCAGTCGTAGCCAAAATCAGCTAGTTTACTAGCCATCGAGCCAGCTAGGTAAATTTCATTTTCTACTATTAAAATTTTCATATTTGTGTCCAGTTGTAAAATTTAAGGCTAGCGCTTGCCATGACAGCGATCCCTTCGCATCTGCCAACAAAGCCAAGCCCTTCAGTAGTCGTTGCCTTTACATTTATGCGGCTTTGGCTTAAATTTAGAGCTTTTGCGATATTTGCTTCCATTTTTGACTTTAGCTTTGAAATTTTTGGTTTTTGCACCATTATCGTAATATCAGCGTTTGTTAGCACAAAGCCCACGCTTTGTACCCTTTTATAAGCTTCCTCAAGCAAGTAAATGGAGCTAATATCTTTAAATTTAGCGTCCGTATCAGGGAAAAGCTCGCCTATATCGCCAAGTCCAGCAGCTCCCAAGATAGCGTCAGTTAGCGCATGAAGTGCCACGTCGCCGTCGCTGTGAGCCTTTAGCCCAAACTCATAGTCGATCTTCTCGCCACAAAGAATCAAAGGACGGCCCTTTTCAAACTCATGCACGTCAAAGCCGTTTCCAACAAAGACTTCATTTTCAGGCTCTTTTAAAGCAGAAATTTTGGCAAGATCCTCTTTGTAAGTGATCTTTCTTGCCATCTCATCACCTAAAATTTGCCATACGCTAGCACCAATGGCTCTCATAGCCGAGCTATCATCTGTGTAAATTTCGCCGCTGCTGAGAGCCTTTTTAAGAAGTGCTGTGCGCGAGAGCTGCGGTGTTTGGATAAGTTTTACCTTTTCTCTGTCTATTGCATTTTCGCCAAGATAGGCAGTGTCAGCGATCTTTAGTGCAGGCACCACGCAGTCAGCCTGAGCGGCCGCCTCGATGATCTTGTGAAAGAGCTCGCTTGATATGCAAGGACGCGCGATGTCGCTAACTAAGACAAATTCACTATTTACTAGCTCAAGTGCGTTTTTTAGGCTATCTTGCCTGGTTTCGCCGCCATCAACAAATTTATAATTTGGAGCAAATTTTGACATATATTTGCACTCTTTGCTAACGACAATGATCTCTTTAAATGTGTAAAAGTTACTCAAATTTTTAGTGGCAAATAGCCAAAGTGGATCGCTTCCTATTCGAAGCCATTGCTTCTTTACTGGTAACTCAAAACGGCTAGAATTTCCTGCTCCAAGCATTATAAGTGATATATCAAGCAAGATAGCTCCTTTGAAAATTGTTACAGAATTATACATCTCAAAACTTCAAAATTTCTTTTTAAAAAAGTAAATTTTTAAAAGCTTATTTAGTTAGTTTAAATCAAAAAAGGACTAAAATGAGGTTTTTAAAAATCAAAAAAGGCCTTATATGAGAGATAAGACGCAGATGTATTATGCTAGGCGCGGCGAGATAACGCAAGAGATGAGCTATGTGGCAAGGATCGAAAGGCTTAGTGAAATTTTAGTGATGGATGAGGTGGCAAAAGGTAGCATCATCATCCCAGCAAATATAAATCATAAAAATTTAAAGCCAATGGGCATAGGTAGAAAGCTAAAGACAAAGGTCAATGCAAATATCGGCAACTCAAGCCTAAGTAGTGACATTTGCGCTGAGCTTAGAAAGCTTGAAATTTGCCTCGAATTTGGCGCTGATACGGTTATGGATCTAAGTACGGACGGCGATTTAGACGCTATTAGAAGTGCGATCATCGATCATTCAAGCGTGCCAGTTGGCACAGTGCCTATGTATGAAATTTTAAAAGAGGCAAAAGAGGTTACAAATATCACAAATGAGCTCATTTTAGAGATACTTGAAAAGCAAGCAAAGCAAGGAGTTAGTTACTTTACGATACACGCTGGCTTTTTGCGTGAGTTTTTGCCACTTGTTAAAAAGCGTAAAATGGGCATAGTAAGCCGTGGAGGTAGCCTAAGTGCAAGCTATATGTCAAAGTTAAATAGACAAAATCCATTTTATGAAATTTTTGATGAAATTTTAGAAATTTGCGCAAGATATGATGTATCTCTCTCGCTTGGCGACGGACTTCGTCCAGGATGTCTTTTTGATGCGACAGATGAGGCGCAGCTTAGTGAACTAAAGGTACTTGGAGAGCTTACACTTCGTGCGTGGCAAAAAGATGTGCAAGTGATGATAGAAGGCCCTGGTCATGTGCCATTAAATCAAATTGAGTATAATATGAAAATCGAACAAGAGCTCTGCCATGACGCCCCATTTTACGTGCTTGGGCCGCTTGTTAGCGATATCGGCGCGGGGTATGATCATATCACTTCAGCGATAGGTGGTACGATGGCAGCATATCACGGCGCTAGCATGCTTTGCTACGTGACGCAAAAAGAGCACCTAGGACTACCAAATGAAAATGACGTAAGAGAGGGCATCGTAGCTCACAAGATAGCAGCTCATGCCGCAGACGTCGCACTTGGCAAAGCTGGAGCCATCGAAAAAGACCATGCGATGAGTGACGCGAGGTATGCATTTGACTGGAACAAGCAGTTTGAGCTTAGCTTTGATCCAAAAAAGGCTAGAGAGCTTCACGATGAGAGCTTGCCAGAGGATGCGTTTAAGAGCGCTCATTTTTGTTCGATGTGCGGACCAAAATTTTGTGCATATAAAATTTCAAAAGATCTAGAAAAAGGAGAAAAATGTTAAATAAAGAAGAGGTCTTAAATAGACTAAAAGGTGTTATTTATCCTGGCTTTGAAAAAGATATAGTTAGCTTTGGCTTTGTAAAAAATATAGAAATCGACGATAAAATTTTAATCGAAGTCGAGATCGTCAGCTCAAGCCCAGAAGTGGCAAACGAGCTAAAAACGGACATCAAACGTGTCATGGGCTCAAATGAGTATGTGCTAAATTTGATCCAGCCAAAGATACCTGAGGAGAAAAGTAACACTCAAAGTGGCAAAAATATCGCGCCACAAGTTAAAAATTTTGTAATGGTAAGCTCTGGAAAAGGCGGCGTTGGTAAATCAACCACAACGCTAAATTTAGCCATCTCAATGGCAAAACTAGGCAAAAAAGTGGGAATTTTAGACGCTGACATCTACGGACCAAATATCCCAAGAATGCTTGGCGAAGTAAATACTCAGCCACAAGTCGTTGGCAACAAGCTAAAGCCGATACTTAGCCATGGTGTCGAGATGATGAGTATGGGCGTTTTGATGGAAGAGGGCATGAGCCTTATTTGGCGTGGCTCGATGATAATGAAAGCTATCGAGCAGCTACTAAAAGACGTGCTTTGGAGTGAGCTTGATGTCTTGTTTCTTGATATGCCTCCAGGAACGGGCGACGCGCAGCTAACTCTAGCTCAAAGCGTGCCAGTAACGGCAGGTGTCTGCGTCACAACGCCACAAGTGGTAGCGCTTGACGATAGCAAACGTGCGCTTGATATGTTTGAGAAACTTCACATCCCAATCGCTGGTGTCATCGAAAATATGAGTGGTTTCATCTGCCCAGATAACGGCAAAGAGTACGACATCTTTGGCAAAGGTACGACTGAAGAGATAGCAAAAGCTTACAATACGCAAATTTTAGCTGAAATCCCTATCGAGCCAGCTGTTCGCGTGGGTGGAGATAATGGTAAGCCAGTTAGCTTCTACGAGCCAAACTCAGTCACTGCAAAACGCTACGAGAGCGCAGCTGCAAGGCTTTGGGAGATAATAGAAAATATAAATAACGGCGGTGGGGCTGATAACTCAGCGATCCAGCCAGTAAATGACGGCAAGAGTGCTTGCTCGAAGTAAAATTTACAAAAGATAAAATTTAGAGCAAATTTTAAAATTTGCCAGTTTGAATTTGGCTACCAAAATTTAGCTTTGCTTGATGCTTGGCTTAAATTTTGGAGCCAAAATGCAATCATTTAAATTTAATAGGAGAAAACATGAAAGCGATCGTAACTGTAGTCGGAAAAGATAGAGTCGGCATCGTTGCTGGCGTCTCAGCAAAGCTTAGCGAGCTAGGGCTAAACATAGATGATATCTCACAGACTATTTTAGATGAGTTTTTTACGATGATGGCGGTGGTTTCAAGCGATGAAAATAAAGACTTTACGGCCTTAAGAGCAGAGCTTAACGAGCTTGGTGAGAGCCTAAAAGTAAAGATAAATATCCAAAGTTCTGCTATCTTTGATGCGATGCATACAATCTAAGGAAAAACAATGGACATCAAAAACGTAACCGAAACGATCTCGATGATCGAAGAGCAAAATTTTGACATCAGAACGATCACGATGGGCATTAGTTTGCTTGACTGTATCGATCCTGATATAAACAAGGCTTGCGACAAAATTTACGCAAAAATCACCACTAAAGCCAAAGACCTAGTCAAAGTGGGCAATGAAATTTCTGCTGAGCTAGGCATACCAATCGTCAATAAAAGAGTGAGCGTGACGCCTATCTCGATAATCGGCGCCGCAACGGACGCAAAAGACTACGTGATGATCGCAAAGACGCTTGATAGGGCGGCTATTGAGGTTGGTATTGATTTTATAGGTGGTTTTTCAGCTTTAGTTCAAAAGGGATATCAAAAGGGCGATGAAATTTTGATAAATTCTATCCCGCAAGCACTTTCTCAGACTTCAAAAGTATGCTCAAGTGTTAATGTCGGCTCAACGAAAACTGGCATAAATATGAGCGCGGTGCGTGATATGGGACGCATTATAAAAGAGACGGCGGCAGCATCTCGGATGGGTTGTGCTAAGCTTGTCGTCTTTGCAAATGCAGTCGAAGACAATCCTTTCATGGCCGGTGCATTTCATGGCGTGGGCGAGGCCGATGTGGTGATAAATGTGGGCGTTTCTGGTCCAGGAGTAGTAAAAAGAGCCCTTGAAAAGGTGCGTGGCGAGAGCTTTGACGTGGTGGCTGAGACCGTTAAAAAAACGGCGTTTAAGATCACGCGTATCGGCCAGCTAGTTGGCCAAATGGCGAGCGAGCGACTTGGGGTTAAATTTGGTATCGTCGATCTCTCTCTTGCCCCAACACCAGCTGTGGGCGACTCGGTAGCTCGTGTGCTTGAAGAGATGGGGCTTGAGGCTGTTGGTACGCATGGCACGACTGCGGCACTTGCTTTGCTAAATGACGCGGTCAAAAAAGGTGGCGTCATGGCGTGCAATCAAGTGGGCGGCTTAAGCGGTGCATTTATCCCAGTCTCAGAAGATGAGGGCATGATAGCTGCTGTGCGTGCGGGATCGCTAAATTTAGAAAAGCTTGAGGCGATGACAGCGATATGCTCGGTTGGTCTTGATATGATCGCTATACCTGCTGACACACCAAGCGAGAGCATAGCTGCGATGATCGCTGATGAGGCGGCTATCGGCGTTATAAATCAAAAAACAACGGCCGTTCGTATCATACCATTAGGCCGTGAGGGCGATATGATCGAGTTTGGCGGCCTTTTAGGAAGAGCACCTGTGATGAAGATAAACAAAGCCTCTAGTGCCGACTTCATCGCTCGTGGCGGACAAATTCCAGCTCCAATTCATAGTTTTAAAAACTAATCTTCGAAGTCCGCTTTAAATTTGCGGACTTTACATGATTTATTTTAGTCGTTTAAAAACAATTGATTCTTTGGTTTTTTGTTATAATTCTACTTTTTATAAATTACGATATATAAAATATAAAGGATTTTTATGGGACGTGTTCATAGGGATAGGGTAGGTCAAGCGATGAGGCTTTCAACTCCAGTAGCCATGTTTATCGTGTTATCTATGTTTATTTTTGCAATTTCGCCGATAACATTATTACTGGAGCTTTATTTTCAAAATAAACTATTAAAAATAAAATGGCGTATAAAAGATATCGTATGGACGTTAAATTCAACATTTTCATTTTGGGTTTTTGTTATTGGCTTGCTTGCAATTTGTATATATAAGATATTTAATAGATCTATGCCTAGCATTAATATGCCTACTATTAACGATTACATGCCATTGATAATAGTAATTTTGCTCTTGATACCACATTTCTATTTTTCAATTAAATATTACAGTAAATTTAATCGCTTTTTTAGGCTAAAAGCAGCAGGTAGAAGAAAAGAATTGCGTGCAAAAGCAGAAATGATTTTAAAAAAAGAAAAAGAAGAAGATAGACTAAGAAGAGAAATTAATAAAACTATTCGTTAGAGATTTTATACAATTTTGCTTCTTGTGTTGGTTAAAAAACATAGTTTATCTCTTAAATTTATCCTAACCTTTTCAACTGCTTTTAGTTAAAATAATAAAAATTTTAAACCAAGGAGCTAAAATGAAAATTTTATCACTGCTTACGGCGCTACTTTTTGGAGCGGTATGTGGCTTTGCAAACGATGGCAAAGTAAGAAGTATCGACATCTACGTCACGCCTTACTACTCAGCAAATGCTGGCAAGGTGGAGTATGTCAAGGTCTATGACAAGATAGATGAGCTTTTAAAAAGTGGCAAAGTAGAGGACTTTAAAAAGGCTGAAAAGATCGTGCAAGATGCCCCACAAATGGTCTCTCCGATAACTCTTTTTGTTCTCTCAGCTCGCGCTTATGATCTTGGACTTCGCGATGATGCGGTATTTTGGTTTTATGCGGCAAAAAACCGCGCGATCTTGCTAAGAGGCGTTATAGACATGGAGGGTGAGAAATTTACTGATGTGGTGGCTGCGATAGGGGCGTTTATGAAGCTTGTTGGCGACGTGGTCAATCCTTATGCATTTTGCGATATCAAAAAGCAACAAGAGATCGCTGATAAAGCGCTTGAATGGACTAAGAAAAATGCCTATGAAGCGATGTTCTCGCCAGAATTTAGCTCGCCTCACGAAGATAGAAAAGCAGCCCTTATAAAAGGCATAGAAAAGCTAGAAGCCCGCAATAAAAAAGAGAAAGATTATTTTTTAGATAAAGATAATCTTGCTAACTTTAAAGCTATGCGCAAGCAAAATGGCACTGATGAGAAATTTTGCTTCTAAATAGCGAGAAAAACTGAAAATTTGCTTGTAAATTTAGCTTTTTCTTTATGCTAAAAGGGCAAATTTACAAGCTATATCTATTTTATGTCACGACAGATTTGCTTAAATTTCGCTCTTTTTCGTAAGAGTATCAAAACCACAAAAATGAGAATAAAAAATGACTTTGAAATTTGGCAAGCTTGAAAAAGTTGCAACAGATGATGGCTTTATTTGGTACGCGGAGACGGTGCTAAAAAGCGAAATTTTTGGCCAAGTGCTCTTTTGCCTTATCTCGGCAAATGGGGCAGATGTGGACGATGAGACTACTTTGCTAGCACAGCGTATCGCCGGCGATATTGACCGGTATGTAAAAGAGGCGCTTATCTTTTTAAAAGATGAGCTTAGGCGAGGGTGCTTTTTGAGCAAGGACGAGCTTAAATTGCTTGACGTGCCAGTTTGCGACCTGCCCTTTAGCTCGCCACAATGTACCTTTTATGCGCACGATAAGCAGTGGCTGATGAGATTTGCTGAGGGTGCACTCGATATTTGCGAACCTTTTGGTATTGGGGTGATTTTTGAAGGTGAAAAGCCACTTCGTTTAGAAAATTTAGAGCTTAGCCAGGAGTGCTAATCGCGGATAAATTTTGCTTTTAAATGGTGAGATAAATTTAGTTGCTGTTTTAGGTTTTTAGCCCAAAACAGCAAAAATTTGAATTTATGCGTTGCAGTAGCAATAATCACTTGGATCTTTTTCTTTTGTGATCCTAGCTCTTAGGTCGTGACGGATGATCTCTATCGACCAGAACCATATCATGTGACCGACAAATTCAGATACATGCTCGTACCAAGGGAGTGTCCAAAGTGGTGGAGTAAGCCCTAAAATAGGCAATGTGATCACGTGAACAGCGATATTTACGATAACGCCAACTAGTAAGCCTTGCCATATTGTAATCTTTGGAAATTTCTCAGCCAAAACACAATAAGCAACCGCAAAAACTATCGAAAATAATATATGCGTCATCATTACGTAGTTAAACGCATGCCCTGCAAACTCGTAAATAGCGGCATTTGGATCGGCCACTCCCAAATAATCTCTTAAAAATACATAAGGCGGATTTAAGAAATTTCTAGAGCAATCGATCGCATCGGCTGCTCTAATGGCACTCTCTGGTCCGCAAGCAGCGTTAAACATATCCATCGGACTTCTTGGAGGAAGTGGAAATTCTGCTCCCCATTTGACAAAGGCTGAGACAACACCAGCGATAAGGCCGATTAACGCAGCCAGAGCAAATCTAGGTTTTGTTACTAAATTTGACATTTAAACCCCTTCTTTAAATTTGCAAAATCTTATTGCAATTTACTTTATGATAAGATTAATCATTATTAAAAATATAAAAATATTTAAAATTTTAATGGACTTAAAATCATAAAATTTTTAGCCATTTTTGGCTAGACTAAGAAAAAATTTAAAGGAGAATAGATGTCTAAAGAGTTTAAAGATGCAAATGAATTTAAGGAATTTTTTGAAGAATTTAGAAAAAAAGATGGCTACAAAGATCCACTTGCTTTTGGTATCGCTAGGATCGATCGTGGACAAAAAAATACAGATAAAATTTTACAAGCGACATTCGCTGTTGTAAATTACAAAGAGAGCTTTTTAAGCGCAGCTGCTTATATCTATGTCTTGCAAAAATGTGATGTTAAGGTTGATTTTAACGGTTCTGAATTTGTAGCCGATCTTACTCCAAAAGTGGTAAAAAAGGCTAGCAAGCTCTTTAGTGTTTTTGAAAAAGAGATAAGCTCTCATAAAAATGTACAAAATTTGCATGCCGTAAAAATGGCATTCGATGACGATCTTGAACTAAATGAGAATAAATTTAAGCTTGTATTTTTGTTTGATGATGCAAAGCCACTTAGCGTGGAGGCCGTATATCTCAAGCTTTACTTGATCTCGCTTGGCAAGGTCGCACCTAGGACGATCGTGCTTGATGGAGCTTTTGGTGTATTACCAAATGTTGCATGGACTAGCCAAAATACGCCAATTGAGCTTGAATGGCTAAGAGAAAATGAAATTTCTCTAAAGATGTTTGGCGAATATCCAGCGATCGTTAGCGTCGATAAATTCCCAAGATTTTTAAGCCATATCATCCCAGCTGATAACACGAGAATTTTAGACTCAGCCAAGGTTCGCATGGGTGCTGCTGTGCATCCTGGCACAGTCGTCATGCCAGGTGCTGCCTATATCAACTTTAACGCAGGTACAACCGGTGGGGTGATGGTTGAAGGCAGAGTCAGCAGCTCTGTCGTAGTTGGCGAGGGTAGTGACGTAGGCGGAGGGGCAAGCATACTTGGCGTGCTAAGTGGCACAAATGGCAATCCTGTAAGCATCGGCAAACACTGCTTGCTTGGGGCAAACTCAGTCACGGGTGTACCTCTTGGTGATAACTGCATCGTGGATGCTGGCATAGCGGTGCTTGAGGGCACAAAGGTCTATATCTCTGCAAGCGAGCGCGAAAAGCTAGCTAAGCTAAATCCGGAGTTTAAATTTGAAGCTGAAATTTACAAAGCGCTTGAGCTTGGCGGACTAAACGGGCTTCATTTCAGACAAAACAGCCAAACAGGCCAGATCACTGCAAGTACGAGCAAAAGGGCGATCAAGCTAAATGAGGCACTTCATTAAAAGGAGCTAGCATGAAAGTTGGCATTTTGATGTTTGACAAGCTAAATCTACTAAGCTTTGCCAAAATTTATGATTTCTTACATAAATTTGAGGATTTTAATATCAAGACTTATGCACTAAAGCCTGAGATAATCGATGAATTTGGCGTCAGGCTTCATCCAGAAATTTACGCTGAGAGCCTTTATGGTGTGGATATTTTGGTCGTGCCAGATGGCGTTGGAGCACTTGGATTAAGATACGATGAGATATTTTTAAGCTGGGTTAAAAGCTCAGCGAGTGCGAAATTTAAGATAGGTTTTGACCTTGGCGTGCTCATCCTTGGCGGGGCTGGATTTTTAGAAGACAGAGAGGCTTGTATAAGGGGCGGATACAAAAACGCACTTAGTGACTACTGTGATGTTAATGATGCTAAGATGTGCGAAAGCAGGGGTGTCATAAGTGTTAGTGAATTTGATGATAGAATAAAAGAACAGCTGACAACGATACTAGGTAAAGATAAAATTTAAGAGTCTTGAGCCTTAAAATTTTTTAGTTTAATGGGCTACAAAAAAGCTTTAATATATGTAACGCTTTTATTAAAAATCTCTTTTGATCTTAAAGAGAAGATGATAGCAAGATCGACAACATCCACTTTTGATTTTTAATATCGCACATTATTCTAAAATGCTCCAGTGCGATATTCTTATCCTTTTTGCTTAATTCATCAAACTTTTAGTCAATCAAAAATGATACATATGTTTCTATTTTTTGTTGTCATGGTAAAGTATAAAAATTTAAACTAAGGATAGATAAATTTTAGCTGGGTTGCACTCTTTTAAGAACAGAATTTTATAAAATCTAATGCAAAATATCAACTAAAATTTAACTAGCCAGTGTTTGCTGGCCAGTTAAATTATTCGACAGTCACGCTTTTTGCAAGATTCCTTGGCATATCGACGTTGTTGCCAAGTCTAACAGAAATTTCAAGTGCAAGTAGCTGAAGCACTAGCATCATCTCAAAAAATTCGCTCATGTAGTGATCTTGAACGCTTGTTTTTACGTAGTCATCGCTTAGCTCAAACTCAAGTGGGCTTATCGCCAGGATGTAAGCATCTCTTGCGGCAAGCTCTTCGACATTGCTCTTTGTTTTTTCGTAAAGTAAATTTTGAGGCATTAAAGCGATCGTAAATAGCTTCTCATCTGCAAGTGCGATAGGGCCGTGTTTCATCTCACCTGATGGATAGCCTTCGGCGTGAAGATATGAAATTTCTTTAAGCTTTAGCGCACCTTCAAGTGCCAGCGGATAGAAGATGTCTCTACCGATGAAGAAGAAGCCATGACCGTGCAAATAGTGCTTGCTTAGGCGGTGAAGCTTCTCTTGAAGAGAGTTATTGATATTTAAAATTTGTGGAATGTGAAGAAGCGTTTTGATCTCGTGATCAAGCTCTTTTTTGCTGATAGAATTTTTAGCTGCCGCCATTTGAAGCACAAGCATCCAAAGCACGATGATCTGCGTTGCAAAGGCCTTTGTGCTTGCCACACCTTTTTCGATGCCAGCACGAGTTAGAAGTGTATTGTCAGCTAGCCTAACGATAGATGAGTTATCGACGTTGCAAATCGCAAGCGTTCTAAGCCCAGCCTCTTTTGCTATCCTAAGTGCCTCAAGAGTATCGGCTGTCTCGCCACTTTGTGAGATGACGATGAAGAGCGAGTTTTTGTTTAGATAAGGCTTTCTATATCTAAATTCACTTGCCACTTCGACCTTTGTTCTAACTTTGGCAAGCCTTTCAAAAAGATAGCTTGCGGTTAGCGCTGCATGGTAGCTCGTACCGCACGCACAAAGTACGACATCATCGATACTTTTTAGATATTCATCGTCTAAATTTTCAAGGGTGACTTTGTGGTTTTTGATTCTGCCCATGATGGTTTCAGATACGACCGCACCTTGCTCGTAAATTTCTTTCTCCATAAAAAATGTATAGCCCTCTTTTTGGGCATAGCTCTTATCTTTTGGTAAAGCATTAAACGTTATGCTCG
Source organism: Campylobacter concisus ATCC 51562 (assembly GCF_000466745.1). Classification (NCBI taxonomy): domain Bacteria; kingdom Pseudomonadati; phylum Campylobacterota; class Epsilonproteobacteria; order Campylobacterales; family Campylobacteraceae; genus Campylobacter; species Campylobacter concisus. The sequence goes on from NZ_ANNI01000008.1 coordinate 117,619, forward strand.
CCTTTTTGCCGTGTTTAAAGACTGCGATCTCGTCCAAGCTCACGTAGCCGTAATTATTGTCATCAAGATATGCAACTTCAGTTGCGTTACCGATAAGTGGGGCATCTGATGAGGCAAAATATAGCTCTTTTTCATTGCTCTTTCCTATCGCCATAGGAGCGGCATCTTTTGCAAAAAATATCTTATCAGGCGCAGTTTTGGTGATAAGTAGCGTCGCATAAGCGCCTCTTAGCTTTGCAATAGTTGCCTCATAAGCTTTAAATGGATCTTTTTTCTCTTTTAAAATTTCTTCAAAAAGGTGCACGATCACCTCAGTATCGGTTTGGCTGACAAATTTCACGCCCTTTGCTTCAAGCTCATCTTTAAGCTCTTTGTAATTTTCAATGATGCCATTGTGAACGACAAATGAGTGCTCGCCAAGGTGCGGGTGAGCGTTTATCTCAGTTGGTTTGCCGTGCGTCGCCCAGCGTGTGTGACCTATTGCCACGCCAAAGCCCTCTGATGTAAAGTCCTTTGTCTTTAGGGCTAAATTTTCAAGCTTGCCGACCGCCTTAAAAAAATCAATCTTGTCATCACTCATCACAGCCATGCCAGCGCTGTCGTATCCGCGATACTCAAGCTCTTTTAGACCGCTTAAAATGACCTCTTTTTTCTCTTTATCTCCGATGTATCCTACGATTCCACACATGTTTTACTCGCTTATTAATAAATTTAATATCTCTTCGCCTTTACTCTCAAGTCGCTCGTTTTTCTCGATCAAAAAGAGATTTCTCGTTCTATTTTTGACCGTTTGGATTCTAGCACTCGTGACTTGAAAATGAAGCCTATCAAAAACACTCATCACATAAGCCATTAGCCCACGCTGATCTTTTGCGTTGATGCTAAGTTTGGCATAATCTTTTGAGTGATTTAGCTCGAAGTTTATCTCATCTTTGTTAATGTTTGGTTTCAAAGGCTCTTTTAAAACTTCGCTATTTAGGGATTTTAGAGCTAAATTTTTAGTAATTTCAAGCTCCTCTTTTTTAACATTTTGGTTAAAATCAAGCCTAATATAAAATTTCTTCTCAAATAGCTCAAAAATTTCCATGTATGCAAGGTCAAATTTGGCAAATTCATAGAGCAGGGCGCTTAAGTTTAGGCTCTTTTTTGTATAAATTTGTATGCTTAAATTTTTAGAGTTATTTATAAAAATTTCTGTCGTATCTAAGCTATCTGCAGCTTTGCTTAAATTTATGATCTCACTCGCATTATATTTTATAAAGACAAGATTTGATGTGATTTTAAAAATTTTTTCTTGCAAGCTTGACTCAAGCGCCAAAAACTCGCTATTTCGTTTTATAGACTGCTCTTTTTTTACGCGCCTTGTCGCTTCATCAAGTAAATTTTCATCGCTAAATGCGCTAAGAGAAATTTCATAAAGTTCCCTTAAAAGCTTTGCTGTGTAGGCGTTATAGAGTCTCTCGTTTGTCGCATTTATCACGCAGTAGCTAAGGATGTAAAGCAGTTTTAAAACCTGCTTGTCGCCAAGCTTTGAGATAAAAGCAAATATAACGCGTTGGGAATAAATGTCCTCTCTGTTTGAGACATTGCTCATTAGCGTGTGGTATTTTATCAAGATGACGCCGATATTTACGGCTTTTTGGCTTAAATTTAGCTTGTTTGCGTATGCTCTAAAGATATTTGCGCCGATATTTGCGTGGTCTTTGCCAAGCCCCTTGCCAACGTCGTGCATTAAAGTCACGATCTTTAGCATTGTTTTACCCTCCAAGCAAAGCTCGGTATAGAGATTTTTTATGAATTTATCTTTTATATTTTCAAGAAATTTTACACTTAAAATGCTATGCTCATCGACCGTAAATTCGTGATAGCCGTCGTACTGAGCTAGCTGGCTGATGTGTTCCATTGGTTTTATTAAAATTTGTATCATTTGTGCATCGAGCAATGATTTTAAAATTGCGTAGGAATTTTTTCTTAAAAATATCTTCTTAAACTCACTTATAGCACGCTCTAAGCCACTTTTTGTGATGATGGCTCGCTTGATGTAAAAGATCGCGCTTATATCAAATTTATAATCCACATCTTTTAGTTCTAAAAGCTTGGTTATTAGATTTTCAATAAAAGCTGGCTTTTTATGAAGTGGCACGTAAATAACGCCATTTATTTCGTAAAAGCCATTTTTTAGCCTAGCAAATTTTCTCTGATCAAAATTTAGCTCACTTTTAAAAAATGGCCTGCAAAGAGAAGCGACGATAAACCTCGAATAAATGGCGACATTATTCATCGAGCTTAGCATTTTTTGGCTGATAACGCTTTCGTTATCTTGAAGCTTTTTAGACTTTGTCTGCATGAAATTTGTCGTGATCTCAACGCTTGAAGCGCTAAAAGTATCAGAATTTTGCGTTAAATTTAAGGTAGTTAGTAGGCTTAGTAAAAAGTCCACATTTAGGTTAAAGCTAGCGATCTCTTTTTCATTCATCACTTTTAGGGCTTGTGATCTAACTGAAATGTCGCTATCAAGGCAGTTTAGTATGCAGTTTAAGTGGTAAATTTCATCTATCCCGCCAAAGCCACTTTTTAGATTTGGCTCTTGGGCTAAGTAGCTGATGCTAGAAAATGGCAAAAATGCCTTTAAATGGTAGTTTAAAAAGGCTTTTTTATCAAATTCTTTTAATTTTATGATCTCGCTTTTTACTAAGCGGTAGAGGCTTTTTGAACCACAGATATATCGGACTTGTGATGTTTCGCTTTTAAATTTGAGATCGTCTTTGTAATTTGTAAAAATTTCATCTATTTCAGCGCTTTTTATATAAAAATTTATTCCAGAGCTACTTAAAATTTCGCTAAATTCTTTTAAGAAATTCTTTATATTGTAGCCTTTTAAATTTTTATAAACTAGTAAAATTTCAAGCTCACTATTTGCGCTAAGTAGTGTTTGAGCGTATTTTCCAGTAGCTAAAACACTAAAGGCAAAGCTGTCATTTTGCGGCACAAAATCATCAAAAAATTCTCGCATAGTTTCATTTAAATAAGATTTTATAAAATCATCATATTCTTTGGCTAAAAAATTTGCAAAATTTCTACCCTGATTTTTTTGAAAATGTTTTGGTAAATTTGCCTTAAAATCAAGAAATTTCTCTTTGATTTTTAAATAATTATCGCTATTTTTGGTACTTTTATCGGCCAGCATTTAATGTTTCCATTGTTAAAAATATCTTGGCAAATGTTACATAATTTTTGCAAAAACAAAGCTTTATTTGCCTATAATGAAGCCTTAAGTTCAGCTTTAGGACGATACAAATAATGAATCTATTACAAAAACTAGAAAGTGGCGAGAGATTAAGCAAACAAGAGGCTTTTTCGCTTTATGAGCTTGATCTTTTTACATTGGCTAAATTTGCCGATAAAAAGCGCAGAAAACTGCACGGCAATAAGGTCTTTTTTAATGTAAATCGCCATATCAATCCAACAAATATCTGCGCTGATATCTGTAAATTTTGCGCATTTTCAGCTCACAGAAAAAATCCAAATCCATACCTAATGAGCCACGAAGAGATTTTAAAGATCGTTGATGAGAGCGTGAGCCACGGCGTAAAGGAGATACACATCGTATCAGCTCACAATGCAAAAAGTGGCTGGCAGTGGTATTTAGAGATTTTTAAAAAGATAAAGGCAGCTCATCCAGAGCTTCATGTAAAGGCGATGACAGCAGCTGAGATCGACTTTTTGTCAAGATACTACGGCTTAAGCTATGATGAGGTGATAGAGAAGATGCTCGAATACGGCGTCGATAGCATGCCAGGCGGCGGGGCTGAAATTTTTGATGAAGAGATCAGGGCTAAAATTTGCAAAGGCAAAGTAAGTAGCGAAAACTGGCTAAAGATCCATAAAATGTGGCACGACAAGGGCAGGCAAAGCAATGCAACAATGCTCTTTGGCCACATAGAAAGCCGCGATAACAGGATCGATCACATGCTAAGGATTAGAGATTTGCAGGATGAAACTGGTGGATTTAACGCATTTATCCCGCTTGTCTATCAAAGAGAAAATAACTACTTAAAAGATGTGAAATTTCTAGGATCGGCTGAAATTTTAAAGACTCTGGCGATCTCACGTCTTGTGCTTGATAATGTCCCACACATCAAAGCTTACTGGGCCACTTCGACGCTAAATTTAGCGATGATCGCTCAGGAATTTGGCGCTGATGATCTTGATGGTACGATAGAAAAAGAGAGCATACAAAGTGCAGCAGGTGCAAACAGCGCAAATGGCGTTACGTTAAAGACATTTTGCGATCTTATTAAAACATCTGGTTTTACGCCAGTTGAGCGTGATAGCTTATATAACGAACTTAAAATTTACTAAAAGGAGCTTGGGGTGAAATTTTTTGACTTAGCACAAAATAAAACGAGTGTGAAGCAGGAATTTGGAGCGGGACTTACGACATTTTTGGCGATGATGTATATCGTGCCGGTAAATGCGATCATTATGAGCAAAACTGGTATGCCTTATGAGGCGCTAATTACGGCAACTGCGCTAATTACCATCTTTTCTACTATATTAAATGGTCTTTGGGCGAACACGCCAGTTGCGATGAGCGTTGGTATGGGGCTTAACGCTTATTTTACATTTGGTCTTTGCATCGGCATGAAAGTGCCTTGGCAAACGGCTCTTGGCGTTGTTTTTCTAAGCGGCGTGATATTTGTCGTCTTGTCTTTTACAAATTTTAGAATGTGGATAATAAGATCCATCCCACTTGATCTAAGAAGAGCGATAAGCGCTGGCATAGGCACATTTATCAGCTTTGTGGCATTTCAGCAAATGGGCTTTATCGTAAATAGCGACGCAGTTTTGGTTGGCATAGGAAATTTCAGAGATCCAAACGTGCTTCTTGGCGTTTTGGGGCTATTTTTGGTTATTTGCTTTTGGGCGTGGAAGATAAAGGGTGCGTTTATCCTAGCCGTGCTTGTCACTTCAGTGATCGCTTGGGTGCTTGGCATCGCTCCTCATCCAACAGAAATTTTCTCAACTCCAGCCTCTATCTCACCGATATTTTTAGAGCTTGACATAAAAGGTGCCTTTAGCCTAGCTTTACTCCCAGTTGTTATCACATTTTTTGTGACCGATCTTTTTGACTCGATAGGCACACTAGCTGGCGTTGGCACAAGGGCTGGGATATTTGACGAAAACAAAAAAGATGGCGTCGTAAAACTTGAAAAAACCCTTGAAGCTGACGCTGTTGCTACTGCAGCTGGCTCGCTTGTAGGTGTAAGTACGACCACATCGTTTGTAGAGAGCGCAAGCGGCGTAGAAGAGGGCGGTAGGACTGGTCTAACAGCTGTATTTTGCGGACTTTTATTTATACTTACACTATTTATGTTGCCACTTTTTAAAGCTATCCCTGGCAATGCCATCTATCCGATCCTTGTAATGGTCGGCGTGCTTATGTTTGCTGAGCTTGCTAGTATAAATTTTAAAGATCCAGCCATAGCTGTTGCGACATTTTTCATAGTTGTGCTCATCCCGCTTACTTACTCGATCACAAACGGCCTTGCATTTGGCTTTATGTCATACGTCATAGTTAAGCTCATAAAGAGAGAATTTAGCGATATAAATTTAGGCGTAGTCGTACTAGCGCTCATTAGTTTTATCGTATTTTTAGTGCATTAATAAGGATGAAAGATGATATTTTATAGCTACGATGAATTTGCCGTTGATGCCAAAAAGATGGCAAAACAGATAAAAGATGAGTTTGATCCAGAGGTGATACTAGCTGTGGCAAGGGGCGGTCTAACGCTTGGTCACTCGCTAGCCGTTGCGCTTAATAATAGAAATTTATTTACCCTAAATTCTATCCATTATGAAGATACAAACAAGCTTGATACGATTAATATCTTTAACGTGCCAGATCTTAGCAAATACACTAAAATTTTGCTCGTCGATGACATCATCGATAGTGGTGAGAGCATGGTCGAGATAAAAAGAGAGCTACTCAAACGCTATCCAAATTTAGATATAAAGATAGCGACCGTCTTTTATAAAGAGAAAGCTCTGCTTTTGCCAGAATTTAAGGTAAAAGAGGCTCACGATTGGATCGAGTTTTTTTGGGATATACATATTTAAGGAAAATTTTTGCTAGATAAATTTAGAGAATTTGTTGGACATCACGTCGCTTTTAGCGTATTTTTAATATGTTTGATCGATTGTATATTTTTACTTTATACGGCAAATTCTCTTAGCATAAGTTACAGTGAAGCTGAAATTTTTTTTAACAAACAAAATTTTCTTAGCCATGTTTTAAACTTAAGTGTTCAAATTTTTGGTCAAACAGATCTTGCTCTAAGATCTGTGATGATCGCTTTTCATGTAATAAGTGTCGTTTTAATGTATAAGATAAGCAAATTTTACATTAAATTAGAGTTTGACAGACTTATTGCGGTATTGCTTTTTATCTTACTTCCTGGCACGCTAGCTTCAGCTCTTATCGTCAATAATGCTGGGCTTTGCGTTATGCTGGCGCTTCTATGTATATACTTTTTTCATGTTAAAAATAAAATTTTATTTGTAACATTTTTTTGTCTTTCTTTTTTTATAGATGGTGATTTTTTGATATTTTACGTAGGATTTTTTATATTTTCACTTTATAAAAGAAGGCCTCCGCTTGCCTGGCTAAGTGCTATTTTGTTTTTGCTAACACTTTACTTTTTTGGTTTTGATACAAATGGTAGGCCAAGTGGGCACTTTATCGATACTTTTGGTATCTTTGCCGCTGTTTTTTCGCCATTTATTTTTATCTTTTTTGTCTATACGATTTATAGAATTTGGGTTAAGGAAAAGAAGGATCTTTTATGGTTTATTGCGATTTGCTCGTTTTGCTTTTGTATGATAGTCTCAGTGCGCCAAAGGCTGGAGCTTGAGCAGTTTTTGCCGTTTTGCGTGATCGCAACGCCACTTATGGTAAGAGTATTTTTTAATTCGTATCGTGTAAGATTGCCAAAATTTAGAAAAGGCTATAAAATTTGTACGACTTTAGTGATGCTTTTTCTGGCCATAAACTGGTCGATGATTGTATTTAATCAAATTTTTTACCTATTTTTGGATAATCCAACAAAGCATTTTGTCTATAAATTTGATGTTGTAAAAGAGCTTACTACTAAATTAAAAGAAGCGGAAATTGAGGATTTATACACTGATAATAAAAAGCTTGCATTAAGACTTAAATTTTATGGTATAGACGTAAGAGATGAGTCTAAAAATTTATTGGTAAGCGCCGATCTAGATGGAAAATCAAAATTTTGCATAGAAAAAATGGGAAAAGTAATTGCAAATTTTGACATAAGAGGTAAGTAGATGAATAGAAACAAGGGTTTTACTGTTATAGAGCTTATCTTTGTAATCATTGCCGTAGGCATACTTGCAGCAATGATCATACCAAGGCTAGAAATAAATGGAGCTAGAGAGGCAGCTACACAGATGCTAACGCATATAAAGTACGCCCAGCACCTTGCCATGCAAGATGATAAATTTGTACATTCAGAAAATGAAAAATTTTGGTTTAAAATGAGATGGGGGATAGCTATTAATGATACTAGTTTGCAAGAGTGCTCAGTAGATGAGCCTGGGGTTAAATCTTGGAAATATAGTATTTTTTATGATAAAAGAGGTAGTGGTAATAAATTTAGTGGTAACTTAAATTCCAAAGAAGAGGTTGCCATCGATACACAAAAATCAAACAAATTCTTAAGTGCGGGCTGGAGAGGCATTCCTCAGTCCTATTGCAATAAAATTAATACAGATTTAAATATCGAGAAAAAATATGGCATAAAATCAGTTAAATTTGTCGGTAGTTGCGGAAAAGGCAAAATGCAAACCATTAATTTTGACGAATTAGGTAGGCCTATGAGAGTGGTAAGTGTTACTAACAATAAAGGAGCGAAAAGACCTTATTCAAGACTATTGAAAGGCAATTGCAAGATAGTCTTAACAGATAAAAATAACAATGTAGCCTCTATAAATATAGAAAAAAGAAGTGGATACGCATATATAAACTAAACCCTATAAACCTACTAATAAAAATACATACTTTAAAATTTTTAATCGCCAACAATTTTTTCT